>NZ_DAMBFQ010000001.1:363764-611456 GCF_032061225.1 Moraxella sp. CTOTU48841 | reverse complement strand
AAGGCGTTGGCGATAGAATTGATAAAGTCGTCTTTCTTGATGACGGTCATTGGCTAGTCCTTTTCACTGGCTAAATAGTGGCGCTATTATAGCATTGTCCCTTGCTAGATTGGCAAACAAGATCGGCAAAAGGGCGCAGGAATAAGCGTTTTAAACGGTTAACCCCTAAAATTTTTATCCCATTAAAAAATTATTAACAGTTAATGGATGATACTTGGCAAGGTAGTATTTAACAATTGCATAAAATTGGTATGTAACCACCAGTAAATACCGATAAAGAGCACTGTTAAAATCATATAGCTAGAACGGACAATTTTGCCCGATAAGGCATGGGAAGAGGGTGGTGTTGATTGATGACTAGTAATGCCAGAAATTTCACTATTTGCTAAAGTATTGGGTTGCCAAGGCACGCCACCGGCTTTATGGGCGAATAGCTGCTGCTGGCGGATAGCGCGATACTGCATGACGTACACCATACCCAGCAAGCCACCTATCATTGCACCGCCCACATGACTGGCATTATCGATACCGCCCACCAAAAAACCATAGCTCAAATTAATCGCCATGACTATCAGTAACGAGCGAAAATTTAACGCAAAATTATTAAACGATGTTTTGGTTAGCGCTGTCACCAATAGCGCCATCCCAATGCCCATGATACCACCTGACGCACCAGCACTAATAATCGGCGGCTCACCTGCCATCACGCTATGCAAGCCCAAATAGTTATTCAATAGATTGCCGCCAACCCCTGACAACAAAAACAACGCTAAAAAATTGACAGCGCCAAACATCCGCTCAGCCACTTGTCCAAAATAATATAAAGCAAACATATTAAACAGCAAATGCATAAAACCAATATGCAAAAACAGACTGGTCACCAATCGCCACGGCGCTTCACCCAGCGAAAAGGGTAAAAAATTGGCACCCCAAGCAATTAACGATTGGTTGGTGGGGTTGGTCGGATTGACGCCAAAAAATAGCTGTAAGGCAAAAACCCCAATACAAATTACCACCAACGCCAACGTGATAGGGTAGTATTGTAAAGCTTGTTGGATTGGGGACTGAAATGCCATAGCGCGCCTTATGTAAACCAATTTAAGTGTAAGCCAATTTAAGCCAAAATTTCAAAAGAAAAAAGCCTGTATAAAATCATTATCATCAATCCACAAACCGCAATTATAGTATGAAATGGTAACAATGTTTTGCAAATCCGTCGGGGCAACCGAGAAAATGATAAGCTAAGCGGGCGGCATTTTCGCCAAATTTTTAGCATCATAGATAAAAATTACAGATACAAATCATAAATACAAAAGGCTGTATGATAAAACGCCAATCCAAACCGCTTGTCATCCTCATTCATGGCTTGCACATGCATGCCTGGGCGATGCGACCACTTGCCAAAAAACTCACCAAACTTGGATACGAGTGTCACAGGTTCGGGTATTTTAGCGTCGCGCATAATCTTGCCAATCATAGCCGCCGTTTGCACCGCTGGCTTACCAGATATGAAAAAGCGGGTGTGCCTATTTATTTGGTCGGTCATAGTCTTGGTGGGCTGGTTATTCGAGACTTTCTGCAGCGCTACCCACAGTGGCAGATTACGCGCTGTGTGACACTTGGCACGCCGCATAATGGTAGCATCAGTGCCAATAACATCGTCAAAATCCTGCCCAAATTCGTCGGTCGCTCGTATCTGCAGGGGCTAGATGGCAGTGCGCCGGCACTCAACGATGAAGTACAGCTAGGTAGTATTGCGGGGATTCGTTCGGTGGGGCTTGGCAAAGTGGTATTACCCCGTAACCGTGAGCTTGCCAAGCTTGAGCCGCATCTACAGCCCAATGACGGCACGGTATTTGTGCATGAAACCCAGCTTGCCGCTGCCAAAGACCATATCATCGTCAATGCGTCCCATACGGGACTCTTGATAAATGATGAAGTAGCGATGCAAATCCATCATTTTTTGCAACAAGGGCATTTTTTGCATACAAAAAATTGTTGAGACAAAATAGGATTAAAAACCCGTCAATTCAAAGTTTTTTTAAGAATTATGTTGGGGCAAAATGCTATAATCATCCAAAGTTTTTTAGACGCTGTATTGAGCGATGATGTATTTAGCCATCATCCATTGAGCGATGGTCAGGCAAAGCTGTTGAAGAAGGTTAAGCTGTGTTGAAAGCAAGTGATATGATGTGTTGTATGATAGGTCATAAGGTGCGTACCAATGTCAATGCGCAATCATCAGCCATCAGTGCTTTGTTAATTGCCTTGGTGAGTATATCGGGTGCGTTAACTGCCTGTAGTCCGTCATCGACGCCGCCATCCCCAACGTCGCAATCGGCTTCGAGCACCGCTTCGAGCGCTAATGGCAATAATGCCAATAATACCAATGCGACACCAAATGCAAGTATTGCGAGTGCGACTGCAGCAGTGCCTAATCAACTCACGATTTACACCTCCATTGACAAAGCGGCGCTTGAGCCGTTATTAACTAGCTATGCTAGGCAAATCAATGTGCCGATTCATATCGTGCAAGATGAGCCAATGTCAATTTTGGCACGGTTGAAATCAGAAGGTGCCAATAGCCCTGCGGATGTGATTTTGACTGAAGATGCGGGTATTTTTAGTACCGCAGTCGAAGAAGGGTTGTTACAACCCTTTAATGCCGAAAAAGCAGTGGCGCATGTCCCAGAGCGTTACCGTGATCCTGATGGCAATTGGATTGCGTTATCGAGCTACGCGCGTACTGCGGTGTATGATAGTCGTGTACTCCATACCAATGATATCTCAAGCTATGCCGACTTGTCTAAATTAAAATGGTCACAAAAACTGTGCCTAAGCCAAGGCAAATACATCCCTAATCAGTCACTGGTTGTCAATCTCATCAATAATCTGGGCGATAAACGCACCCAAGAAGTGATGCAAGGCTGGCTTGCCAATCTAAGCATGCCCGTGCTGCTTGATGACAGTGAAGTGCTAAAGGCCATAGAAAGCGGTAAATGCCAAATCGGTCTGGTCAACAGCAACCACTACGGACGCTATCTGCAAGCGCATCCCGATACCCCGATTAAAATCAAATGGATCAATAAGGGCTACGGCGGCGTCAGTACCAACATTACAGGGGTTGCCATTCCCCATGCCGCCAAGCATACCGAGTTGGCGCTGGGGCTGATTGAATGGCTCGCTGCCAAAGAGCAGCAATCGCTGTATGCCAGTTTAAGTAACACCTTTCCGATTGACCCCAATGCCGAAGCCTCAGTATTACTCAAATCTTGGGGGGATATCGAAGTCAGCCCGATACCTGTGAGATTTTATGGCGAAAGACAAGCGCTGGCAGTCGATTCCATGCAGCAAGCGGGTTATTACTAATTAGCTTTGCTCACCAAAAAATGCAAATAACGCCCTAGCCATTTATATGGGTCTTGCCCGCTATAGGCGACTTCCATATCAATCACCGCTTGTGGATTGGTATGCCCACCACGCTTGAGCGGTGAGTAATCATGAAACACCCGTAACCCTGAGGTATGCAAGATTTGGTAGTGATGGTCATTAATCCAAGCAATCACCTCATCTTTTGCCACTGGGTGATTGGGCGTCAAACTGCCGTTATCGGCTTTAAAATCTTTGTTATTTAGTAGATTAAAATTGCCCATCACCAAGTTACGATACGCAAAGCTAGCAGGGTTATAAAAACACAGCGATAGCACCCCTTTTTCAGCGCCATCATCGACAAGCCACCGATCGAAAAAATCCATAATTAGCTTTGGCTCAGCCAACCACTCAAGCACGGCATGGCACAGGATTAAATCATATTTGCCCGTTAATTTATCATCCAATTGCTGATAAGGGCAAGTATGCCAGGTGATATTTTGTGCCGCCTCGCCTGCGTTTTGTTTGGCAATTTCAAGCATATTGGCAGAGATGTCATTGATGGTGACGTCATGCCCGTCTTTGGCAAGTTCGATACTGATTTGCGCCAAGCCTGCACCTACATCCAATACGCGAAGGGGTCGGTTGTGTGTCTGTTGCCATGATTTTACCCAACCAAAAATATCATGGCGCAGCACGGCAAGGCGAATTTGACCTTTTAAGCCGCCGTATATTTTTTTTTCAAAATGCGCGCTGATGTCATCAAAATTGCGGTCTTGGTTCATCATACAAGATTTTTCAGTCCGCGTTGTTTTTCGCGTTGATAATCACGCTCTTTTAAGGTAGCGCGTTTATCGTGTAGTTTTTTACCCTTAGCAAGGGCAATTTCGCATTTGACGCGTCCATGACTCCAGTACACTTTAAGCGCTACACAAGTATGACCTTTTTGGTTGACCATGCCAAAGAGCTTATCAATCTCGCGGCGGTGCAGCAGTAGCTTACGGGTACGAAGGGGGTCAGCGACAATGTGAGTCGATGCCGATAACAGCGGCTGAATATGCGCGCCAAACAAAAAGGCTTCACCATCTCTAAAAATCACATAGCTTTCGGTGATACGCATTTTACCTGCACGGATGGATTTGACTTCCCAGCCGAGTAGCTCAAGCCCCGCTTCAAAGCTTTCTTCAATAAAGTATTCGTGACGCGCTTTTTTGTTGCTAGCAATCAGGCTAGGCATTTTTGGTTTTTTAGTCATTTAGGTTTCCTTACTGCAACATCGCGGACGTACCCAATGCTGCACAGCGTGTTTTAATCATCTTATTGCCATAATCTTATTACAAGAATCAGGTTGCCATAAGTCAGTATGACAAGCCGTTTAATATGGCGATAAATCCCAATAAATCAATTCTTGGGTTTTGATTACTAAGTTTAAGTTTTTGATTATTGGGCTTTGGATTACTAAGTTTTTAATTGCTAGGCTTTACCCTAAGTTTTAATTAAGCTTTGGGTAAAATGCTGCAAAGCTGTCATGATAACACGCTAAACACAAATTGATAGTGAGATTTGATTGTTAATTGGGGTCAAATTTTGCTAGGATTAGCAACAAACTAGCAATCTTTGTTTTAATCATATTGTTAGCGCCAAATAGCGCATTATTTATCATAAAGAGACAGCCATGTCAGCAGCCAGCCAGCCAATTGCAACCCCTTATACTAAAATTATCTATCCGGGTACATTTGACCCGATTACCAAAGGGCACCTTGATTTGATTAAGCGCGCTTGCCGCCTGTTTGATGAGGTGATTGTCGCGGTGGCGATTGGTCATCATAAAAAACCGCTATTTACTTTAGAGGAACGGATTGGACTGGTAGAAAAAGCCTGTCATGATAAAGATTTGAGCAATATATCTGTGATTGGCTTTGATGGGTTATTGGTGGATTTGGCAAAAAATCAACAAGCCACAGGTGTACTGCGTGGATTGCGGGCGATGTCAGATTTTGAGTATGAATTTCAGCTCGCCAATCTCAATCGTGAACTAGACCCAAACTTTGAAGCGGTGTTTTTGACCCCATCGCAGCAATATTCTTTTATCTCCTCAACGCTGGTGCGCGAAATTGGCAAATTAGACGGTGATGTGAGTAAATTTGTACCGCCGTGTGTCGAAGAGGCATTTGAACGAAAAAAACAACAGGGTTGGTAAGTCGTGGTAAAATAAACGTTTCTTGGTAAACGTTTTAAAAGCTATGGCATTAATAATCACTGATGAATGTATCAACTGCGATGTCTGCGAGCCCCTGTGCCCCAACGATGCAATTTATGTGGGCGAGTTGATTTATGAAATTGACCCTGCGCTGTGTACCGAGTGTGTCGGTCATTTTGATGAGCCGCAGTGTTCGCTGTTTTGTCCCGTACCTGATTGTATCCCAAGAGATCCCAACTATTTGGAGACGCCAGCGCAGTTGATGCTCAAATTTGAGCGCATCACCCAAACTAAAACCAGTCAATAAATTTTATAACCGCTATTTTTAACAACGCTATTGTAGATAAGGAATGTCTATGCCCGCCAATAAAGCAGAACTGAGCGCTTTTCTAAAGCAATCTTTCCCCCAAGCCAACTGCCACATCGAATCGGTGGGTAACGGTCAAGCCATTGTATCCCATCCTATCGGTGACGATGAGTTACGACCGGGTGGTACGGTATCAGGGCCTGTAATGATGAAAGTGGCGGATGTTGCGCTATATGTGGCTATTTTGGGCGAAATCGGTATCGTGCCATTGGCAGTGACTACCAATCTTAATGTGTCTTTTCTGCGAAAACCCTCTGCACAAGCCAACCTTATCGCCAAATGCCAGCTTATCAAAGTCGGGCGCACGCTTGCGGTAGGCGATGTATTGATTTATTCAGAAGGTGATGACAGACCTGTGGCGCATGCAGTCGGTACGTATGCGTTGCCTGCTGACCGTGACTAAATAGATAAAGCCTGTTATAATGCTTGCCTTGGCAGACCAGACGAACGCTGCTTGCCCCTGTTTACAGTGGGTAAGGGGAGGAAAGTCCGGGCTACACAGGGCAGAGTGCCAGCTAACGGCTGGGGGGCGTAAGCCTACGACAAGTGCAGCAGAGAGTAGACCGCCTTAGCAATAAGGTAAGGGTGAAAGGGTGGGGTAAGAGCCCACCGCGTGACTGGTAACAGTTCATGGCAAGGTAAACTCCACTCGTAGCAAGACCAAATAGGTGTCCGTATGGCGTTGCCCGCGTTGGACACGGGTAGGTTGCTTGAGCGTATTGGTAACGATACGCCTAGATGAATGTTCGTCCTAGACAGAACCCGGCTTATCGGTTTGCCATGCTTATTTTAATCAACCTATTGTTATCAATAGGTTTTTTATTTTTACGCGTGGCAATAATATCGTTTTAACTTTCCGATTTAGTAGATTTGAAATTCGTCATTAACCTTGAAACGGCAGGGTGAAATTTCGGATACGCATAAAGCGTTTACTAAACAGTGATTTGATAGGTTTTTGCGGCGTGAGGTAAGTGATTCTTTGCTCTGACATGATATCAATCAGCTTAACGACTTCTTGCATGCCCCAACTATATACATCAAATGATTCTATAAAAGCATGATGTTTAAAGGCATAGGAATGCTTGGATAAATCAAAACAACCCATAAACCAGTTGTCAAATATGGTATTTGAAATATAGCCTTGACCAATGATTTTGATATGGGTGTGGCGATCATCTTGTTTTAACTCATGAAGTAAGTTTGCACACGCTAACTCATCGCCTTCATAATACTGAAAAAATTTACCCGCATCGTACAGCAAAAAACCAGTGATACCAGAGCTGGTATTGTTTTTGATAGATTGGTTCAGAATTTGGGTAAACGAATGTTGATTCAACGCCGCAGTCAGCGTTATCTCACTACAATAAGCCATAAAATATTTTTGTGACATCCCAACAGTCCTTGGTAAGTGGTACGTGAATATGAATTCCAAATAATTGCTATTATCTGCTACAGCCGCTTGCAACATTATATAAATTTGCAAATTAAAATAGTCATGATAGTCAATATTAGAAAAAATACCAATTACATTTGTGTTGTAATTCTAAAATCTATCCTATATTTGACCCATATCATGAGCGAAAAAAAACCGCCTCAATCAGCGGTTTATTAACCCAAAAGCAACCCAAAAACCACTCAGAAACATAAGTAACGCAAAAGTTACTTCAAGGATGGCGGCTGATGAGAGTACCAACGCCTTTATCGGTAAAGACCTCTAGCAAGGTCGCATGCGGGACGCGACCATCGACAATCACCGCACTTTTTACCCCGTTTTTTACTGCTTCTAGCGCATAGCTGATTTTTGGAATCATGCCGCCAGAGATAGTGCCATCGGCAATCATCTCATCCACCTTGCTAGGGGTAAGCCCTGTAGCAACATTGCCTTCTTTATCAAGCACCCCTTTGATGTTGGTGAGTAAAATCAGTTTTTCCGCAAGCATGAACTCAGCGACTTTCCCCGCCACCACATCGGCATTGATATTGTAAGTATTGCCTTCATCATCCACCCCAAGCGGTGCGATGACAGGAATAAAGTTAGAGGCAATCATCAAGTCAATCACATCACGATTGATGCTGACCACATCTCCCACAAATCCCAAGTCAATTTGTTGTGGGTTGCCTTGCTCATCCGTTTTGGTCATGGGTAATTTTTTAGCGCGAATGAGACTGGCATCTTTACCGGTTAAGCCAATAGCACGACCACCGTGTTTGTTGATGAGATTGACGATAGATTTGTTGACACTACCTCCAAGTACCATTTCCACCACATCCATGGTGGGTTTGTCGGTCACTCGCATGCCATCAATGCGGTCAGAGCTACGCCCCAATTCTTTAAGTAAGTTATCGACTTGTGGACCGCCGCCATGGACCACCACAGGATGAATGCCGACGGTCTTTAACATGACGATATCTCTGGCAAAAGAACTCTCTAATATCGGATCGGTCATGGCATTGCCGCCGTATTTGACCACCATCACTTTATCTTCAAAACGCTGGATGTAGGGTAGTGCTTCGGTCAACACGTCAGCGGTATGCATGGCTTGCTCAAGATCTAATGCCATTTCAAATCCTTATATAATTTTGCTAGAGACGTTTTTTAAAATGCGATTTTACAAGCGGTGTTTATACAGGCTGAATTTGTGCGACTTGCTCGGCAAGGTTGTCATCAATCGTACGGCATAAGTCAACAAAAATAGATTGAATATGCCGCAGCTCAGCAACGTCATTGGCAGAAAAACGCACGGTCAAAAAACTGCCCGTATTTGACTTGCGTAAAATACCAAATCCCTCCGCAAAATCCAAGCGTAACCCATCAATCGTATTGACATTTTTGACCGCAAATGAGGATTTTAACCGTTTAAACGGCTTTTTCCCCAGTGCCGTGATACGAGCAATCACGGTTTGACCATAATGGTTATCCGCAATAGGTAAGTACATATCCGCCGTACTAATGCAAGTGGGCAAACTCGCTAGGATATCAGTGAGGCTGATAGGGTGATGGCTTAACCAATTGAGCAAGCGGGCAGCCGCGTACATGGCATCGTCATGCAGCACAAAATAACCATCGTTAAAAATAAAATGCCCTGATAACTCACCTGCAAAAATCGCGTTGTCTGATTTGTTTTGTAGCGACTTTCGCATCAAGCTACTGCCAGTTTTGGTCATCATTGGGGTGGCGCCATGCGAAGCGATGAGACTGGGCACATGATGCGAGCATTTGACATCAAAAATGACTTTTTTAGCAGTTGATGTATGCGCACTGGGCAATTCTTCAATGGCAATGCGAGAGAGTAGATAAAGCAAATTGTCAGGGCTAATCATCTGACCCTGTGCATCAATTACCATCACCCGATCGCCATCACCATCAAAAGCCAAGCCAATATCTGAGCCTGTAGCTTTGACTGTTTGAGCTAACTGCGTCAAGCGATTGGACTGCGTAGGGTCTGGGTTGCCTTGGGGAAAATTGCCATCGGGGGAGGCATTTAGCATGATGCAACAATAGCCAAGCTCGCTAAATAGAGCCTCTGCAAAATCACTGGTCGCACCATGCATACAGTCGATGACAATTTGCTGGGGTGCATGAAAATAACTAATTTGAGTGAGTTTGGCTTGATTGATGTGAGCAAAAGCCTGCTCGATAGCCTGGATATAAGTTGCAAAAAAATCCTTGGGCGTTGAATAAGTAGTTTGCCTGATAGCAGCAATAAGCCTGTCATCAGGCACCATGGCTTTGTAGCCAATTAAAGCTTCATAAAGCCGCTGCACATCATCACCGCTTGGCGACTCATGATTGATAAGCCATTTAATGCCATTGATATGTTTTTGCGAATGGCTAGCGGTGACCATCAGCCCATTACCGGAAAATTGCTGTGCCATAAATGCCATCATCGGTGTGGTTGTCAGTCCCAACCACTGCACTACTAGACCTGCTTGCTGGCAAGCATACGCCATATATTTGGCAATTTCTTGGCTTTGGTGGCGAGCATCGTACCCGATGACAACTGTAGGCTTGTTCACCGCTAACGTTGGCGTTGTTGCTGTCGTTTGGTGAGCATAGACAAAAAGCTCGGCAAACGCCCTTGCCAATGACCAGACAAAATCATCGGTAAATAAGGTGACATCACCACGAATATCATAAGCTTTAAAGAGAGATTTTTGCGGAAAAAAAGGATGAATAAACAGAGTATCCATAAAAAAAACATCTAACTGACTCTATACTACCAAAATCATAGCATTGAAATTTGGCAAAATAATTAAATACTCTGTTATAAATTGTTAAAAAAAAATGAGAAAACGGTAACAATTAATGGGTGCCTGTAGAACCAAAACCGCTTTCACCGCGTACACTGATATCAGAAAATTCGCCGACAATTTCAAAGGTTGGACGTGCAATCGGCACCACCAAGTACTGCGCCATTTTCTCGCCTGGTTGTAAGACATAATCGGTTTGGCTACGGTTCCAGATAGAGACCATTAATTCGCCTTGGTAATCAGCATCAATCACGCCCGTCAGATTACCGAGGACGATACCATGCTTATGCCCAAGCCCAGAGCGCGGCATGATAAAGCCGACATAATCAGGGTCTTGAATATAGATAGCGAGTCCTGTACCAATCAATTGGCTTTCACCAGATTTTATGGTGATGGGCTCATCGATACAAGCGCGCAAATCTATGCCCGCCGAGCCGTCTGTCGCGCGATGAGGTAGGGGAAATTTATCGTCATTACCAATTTTGGGGTTTAAAATCTTGACTTGTACTTGCTTCATGCTTACCAACTTATCTTGAATTTATAAAAAAATGTAACAAACCACTATATTATAAACCTAAATGGCACGATACTGAGCGAATATCAAAGTAAGTTTTCTTAACCAAAAAGAAAAAAACAAAAAGAGAAACCAAAAAAAAGAGCAGCCATAAGCTACTCTTTTGTATTGATATCCAGTATTCATCTATCAATTCAATTAGAATTTATAGTGAGCACCGACAGTGACTAAGTCTGAATCCACTGAAACATTGTTTGTTACGTCAACTGAAGGCAGACGTGTATATTCAGCTTCTACAGATGCATTTGGTGAAAGGTTATAACCTAAACCGACACCACCTGCAAGACCTGACTCATCATATTTATCATCACCATCATCAACTTGGGTTTGCGCAATACCTAATTTACCTTTGGCGTAAACATTCGATGCTGGAAATTGGTACTTATAAGTACCATATAGACCCGCAGTGTTAGTGCTAATTTCACCTACTTTCGTACCGCTAACTTTTAGATCTTCTTCTGAAGAATCTACATATTCAACTTCTGCACCAAAGTTAGGGGTAAAATTATAACCTGCATACACACCATAAGCTGTTTGGTTGTCAGCATCAAGACGGTCAATATCAGTATTAAATTGACCCGCTTTGACACCTACATAGGGTTGACCGGTGTAGCCAACAGTATTGGTTTGGTAAAGTGCAGCATTTGCACCTGCAGTCACAACTGTACCTGCAATTAAAGCTAGAAGGGTTTTATTTAAAGTTTTCATCGTCTTCTCCTTCAGAAGTTTTTTGAAAAGTATCACAACAAGCCATGTAAAATTTTAGTTAAGTTCATTTGAATATTAGCTATGTAACTAGTTGCTATTCAGCGTTATTAGTTCACCCTGATTAACCAACCAGTTATTGCCCTGCTTGTTTTGTTAAAGCCATCATAACAAAATAAATTTAGATTACTGTCTGTGTTTAACAGGTCGGACGTTAAGTTATGAAATGAAATTTGCCAAAAAGGTAACTAAGCTACCTATTTGAAATTTTTTGTTACATCTCCTATCAAACACCTGTTTTCTAAGAAATATTTAGTTACATTTACGTGGGTGTTTGGCTCAAATATTTGTCATACAGGCTGTTTTTCAATAAAAAAAGGGCTTAAAGTTACCTTTTTTGCCCTTTTTTTTACGCCTTTTCTTCTACGCCGTTTTTTTTATCAAGTAATTATTTAGCGGCTTTGCTTTTGAGTAACGCCTGGATATTGGCCAAATAATCCTCTGCGGTTTTCTTGGGTTGGTGGGCTGCCGCTGATTTTTTCATGCCAGGGGCATCGATATGTTCTGCCGGCAATTCGTCGATAAATCGGCTAGGGGTGGTGGTTTTCATTTGACCGCCTGCACGGCGCTGGGCAGCCATCGTCATGGTCAGCTCTTTACGGGCACGGGTAATCCCCACATACATCAAACGTCGTTCTTCCTCGATGGATTCAGCAATAATGGAGTTTTTATGCGGTAATAACTCTTCTTCAAGTCCCATGATATAGACATAATCAAACTCAAGCCCTTTAGCGGCGTGTAGCGTCATCAGATTGACTTTATTGGTATTTTCCTCTTCCTGCTGCTGTTCTAGCATATCAAGTAACACAAGCTTACGAATAACTGCATCAATGGTGCGATCATCGTCATCATCCGCGCGATTGATCAGGTTTTGGATACTGGCGTAAAGCGTCTCGATATTATCAATACGAACTTTTTCTTGCTGTGGGGTTTTTGCTTCGCTTCGTACCAAATCGATATAGCCAGTTTCATCAATCATTTGCTTGACCAGCGGCACGGGGTCGGGATGCTGGTATAGCTCTTGGGTGTAACGCTCAATAAAATCAGCAAATTCTTTAAGCTCGCCACTGGCTTTTTTGGGTAACACATGCGTCAGTCCACTATGACCACTTGCCATCAAGAGTGAGACTTGGTGTTCTTGGGCAAATAATCCGAGCTTTTCAAGGCTGGCAGGTCCAAGCCCACGTTTTGGGGTATTGATAATGCGTAAAAAGGCACTGTCATCTTCAGAATTTAGAATCAAGCGCAAATAGCTCATAATGTCTTTGATTTCACTACGGGCAAAGAACGACGTGCCGCCTGATAACTTATAAGGAATTTGCAGCTGACGTAGCTGTGCTTCCAACATACGCGCTTGAAAGTTACTACGATAAAGTACCGCATAATCTTGCCATTCGTTGGCATTGCGAAGTTTGTGGGTGATGATTTCTTTGGCAACGCGCTCTGCTTCATCATCATCGTTACGACAATTGATGATGCGAATCAGCTCGCCATGCCCTTTATCTGACCATAATTTTTTTTCAAATAAATGCTCATTATTGGTAATCACTGAGTTGGCAGCGTGCAAAATACGCGACGTAGAGCGATAGTTTTGCTCAAGCTTAACCACTTTTAATTTGGGAAAATCCTCTTGCAGCAGTGCCATGTTTTCAGGTTTTGCCCCACGCCATGCATAGATGGATTGGTCATCATCACCCACCACCGTAAAACGCGGCTGCACGCCAACGAGCAGTTTAATCAATTCATATTGCGCGGTATTGGTGTCTTGGTATTCATCTACCAGTAGATAGCGTATGCGATTTTGCCATTTGTCACGTACTTGGCTATTTTCTTGCAATAGCCGTGTTGGCATTACAATTAAGTCATCAAAATCCACCGCATTGTAGGCACGTAGGTTACGCTCGTAGAGTTGATACAGCGTTGCAAACAGCATATCTTCAGGGTCGGTCAGCGTATCCGCTGCTTTTTCAGGGGGGATGAGGTCGTTTTTCCAATCCGAAATCATTTTGATAGCTTTACCGACCAATTCGCGGCTCTCGGCACCGCTCATGTTGTCTCGCACCATCAAATCCATCAACAGCCGCTTGCTATCTTCGGCATCCATGATGGAAAAATTGCCTTTAAGCGGCGTATGCAATAACTCGTAACGTAAAAACTGCAAGCCAAATTGGTGAAAAGTCGAGACAGTTAAACCTTTGGTTTTGTCACTTGGCAATAATTTTTGCACACGGGCTTTCATCTCGCGAGCTGCTTTGTTGGTAAAGGTGACCGCAGTGATACGCTCGGCTGGCATTTGACATTCTTCAATCAGATAAGCGATTTTACGAGTAATCACCGATGTTTTACCCGAACCTGCACCTGCCAGTACCAGCAAGGGTCCAGAGACATATTGCATGGCTTCTTGTTGGCGAGGGTTTAATTGGCTCATAGTCGCTTCCACCGTTAATAAAAGTTGCTCAGTAAAAAATGGACAATCGACTATTATAGTCTAAAGCGCAAAAGATAAGGACATAGTTGGCGGTAAAATTTTGAGAAATAATCCGTGCAACAATCGATAAGCCAGTAGTCATCAATTGCTGACATAAAAAAAAAGATGCGGAATCGCATCTTATATCAATTGAACTAATAACAAGATATTAATTATGGGTAGACAACCCCACCTGTTGGCTCGGCTGATTTAAGGTACTAACAACCGCATCAGTCGGACTTATCGATGGCTGAGTATCTGTTGTCAAATCGGCAGAAAGTTTAAAGCTGAGTGCCAAAAATGACATCATAGCTACTGCCATCATGGCGTTTTTGATTGGGCTATTAGAAATCGAACTATTAGAAATTGGTTCATTACTCATCATCTTATCCTCGATTAATCAGCTAGCAGATACCACTCTCGTCTTTTATTTGTTATTAACCCGATTATCTGCTTATTTTTTTCAAAAATATAATGCCAAAAAGTAATCAATTATTACAAAACGCTAAAAATAATGCCAAAAAAGGCAAGTCCAAAATTAGTAAGCTTAATCAATAGGGGTAAATAAGAGTGTGCATTTTGTTTTAGCTTCTTTACTTTCACTTATTGTGCATGAAATTGACTGATTAACTAAGTTTATATTTAGTAAATAAATGGATAAAAAAATAATTAAAGTTAACAGATTTGTTATTCTGTATGACATTAAGTAAGTTTTTATAAGGCTCCTTATAGTGCTCGATGCTTTTAAGTTAATAAATGTAACATCAAAAAAAGGCGACACTGATTGATAAACCAGTGTCGCCTTTAGTTTTAATCAAACTTTAGAACATTATTGATTGAGCTGCTTGGCGGCTGTCATTGCAAAATAAGTTAAGATACCATCGGCACCTGCACGGCGAAACCCTAACAGTGATTCCAAAATAACGTCCTCGCTTAACCAGCCGTTTTGTATCGCCGCCATGTGCATGGCATATTCACCTGATACTTGATACGCATAAGTCGGCACGCCAAACGTGTCTTTGACTTCGCGTACCAAATCAAGGTAAGGCTGACCTGGTTTGACCATTACCATGTCCGCGCCTTCTTGGATGTCAAGGGCGACTTCATGCAGGGCTTCGGCGCGATTACCAAAATCCATTTGGTATTGTTTTTTGTGTCCGCCTTTAAGGTTGCCTGCGCTGCCGACGGCATCACGAAACGGTCCATAATAGGCAGACGCGTATTTGGCAGAATACGCCATAATCGCCGTGTTAATAAAATTTTCTCCATCCAATGCTTGACGAAGCGCGGCAATACGCCCATCCATCATATCGCTTGGTGAGATGATGTCTGCGCCTGCACGGGCATGGCTTAAGGCTTGTTTGGCGAGGATGTCAACGGTAATGTCATTGAGTACGTAGCCATTGTCGTCGACAATACCGTCTTGACCATGACTGGTATAGGGGTCGAGTGCCACATCGGTCATTACCACCATCTCAGGTAGGGCGTCTTTAATTGCTTTGATAGCAGTGCAGGCAAGACCGTTCTCATCATAGGCGTGTTCAGCCTGTAGCGATTTGAGGCTTGGGCTAATGACAGGGAACAAATCAATGGTGGTGACGCCTAGACTGAGTAGTTGCTTGGCATACTCAATTAGCAAGTCTACGCTCAAACGCTCAACGCCTGGCATGCTTGCCACAGCTTGGCGCTGCTGTTTACCCTCAATGACAAACACGGGCGCAATCAGATGCTTGGGTTCAATGCTGGTTTCTTGCACCATGGCGCGGATATTGTCGTTGTAACGTAGGCGACGTAAGCGAGTATTGGGGAATGAACGGTTAAAAATATAACTCATAAAAACCTCTTATTATCGAGTGACACTTATTATTAAGTAACGTTATCAAGTAACGCAGAAATTGTATAAGGATAAATAAGCAAAATTTGCTAGAATGATAATTTTTTAAAAAGCTATCTTAACACAATCTACTTACGCATGGAGGGCGCCGTGAGTTTAAACCCTGTAAATGCCAATCAATTAGCTGCTCAGTCATCGACTGAAAGCACTAACATGACTGACACGACGTCTAAAGAAAATGACGAGCATTCTGATTTGGCAAACGAGTCGCAACTGCAGCTCAATGAAGACAGTGAGCATCACGCCATCAGCAAACCTAGTATTGATGTGCTAGGGCAGCAGCTCGCCAACATCATGTCCCAAAGCCCATTTGTGGCGCATACCTTTACTACCTATCATTATGAAGATGGCAAAGTATATGGTAAGGTCAAGTCTAATCCCGCCCTCATCGGCAATCCAAATTTTGAGATTTTGCATGGCGGTATGACAGCGACGCTATTAGATACCATTGGCGGGCTTGAAGGCATGCTTGAAATCTATCGTCGTGACCAAGGCACATTTGAAGAGCAGACCAAAAAAATCAAACGCATGGCAACCGTCGATTTGCGCGTCGATTATCTAGCCCCCGGTCGCGGTCATGAGTTTATGGTCACAGCCGAAGTGATTCGTATGGGACGCAAAGGCTGTACCACGCGGATGATGTTGGTCAATGATGAAGGAAAGCTCATCGCGCATGGCATCGCCAGTTATGCATTTTAAAACAGCCATTTATAGTAAAAAACCCACAATGATGTGGGTTTTTTACTATAACAGCTTATGGCTAATCTAATGCACTAGATCTAATGAGCTAGGTCTAATGGATTAGGGTTGGACTGTGGTTGTGGTGGTCGTTGTTGAGGTTGTTTTAGTAGTCACTTGGGCAGGCTGATGGGCTGCATCAGTAATTTTTTGCTGGGCATTGTTGGCAACCTGTGACAACTTGGTGCTGAAATTCGTATGTTTTTCTGTGGGTGTTTCGAGCGGTACATCGCGACTCACCCCGCCACCTAAAACTTGGTATAGCTGAATTTGACTGAGCAGTTGCGACTGCTTGGTATTTAGAATACTTTGTTGGCTGCTATAAATCGAACGCTGTGCATCTAATACGCCCAAATAATTGTCCAAACCTGCTTTGAAGCGGGCTTGAACGATTTGATAGTATTTTTGGTTGGCAGCAAGCGACTGGTTGTACGCGGCCAATTGCTGATTTAATGTTGCGCGATTGGCAAATACGTCATTGACTTCTTTAAAAGCGGTTTGAATCGCTTTTTCATAAGTATTTAGCGCTTGTTGTTGCTCGATTTCACTCACTTGGTAGTTGGCTTTACGTAGACCTGCATCAAAAATTGGTAAGCTCACACTCGGTCCAAAACCCCAGCTAAACGCGCCTGTTTTAAACAAATCGCCTAAGCTTGAACTGGCAGCACCCACATTGCCCGATAGGCTAATCGTTGGATAAAACGCCGCGCGCGCGGCGTTAATATTTGCGCCTGCAGCTTTTAAGTTATATTCCGCTTGACGCAAGTCAGGACGATACAATAATAAATCACTGGGTAAGCCCGTGCCAAAAATACGATTATTGGTGATACTACTAATGCCTGCTGCGGGTAGCAGGCTATTATCCACCGGGGCGCCTACTAGGTAGCGTAGGGCATTTTGATTGGTCAACAAATCGGTTTGTGCTTGGGCGATAGACACTTTGGCGGCTTCAACTGCCGCTTGGGCTTGTACGCTAGTTAGCTGCGAATCAAGACCTGCTTTAAAACGCAGCTGGTTAATGCGAAGTGAATCTTGGCGCGTGGCTAAGGTTTGTTTGGCAAGTTGCAGTTGTGCCAGATTATAGCTGTATGCCACATAGCTTTGCGCAATGTTACTAATCAAGCTAATTTGCGCGGCATCTTTGGCAGCAGTGGTGGCAAGATAATTTTGTAAAGCGGCATCTTTGAGGCTCGCAATACGTCCCCAAAAGTCAAACTCGTAACTTGACATTGCCAGACCGACATTGTAAGTACTACTAGGATTCGCATCTCTTGAATTTGTTGCACCGTAAGAATATGAGCCAGAACTATTGATAGTAGGCACATCTGCGATGTCTTGGATTTGGTATTGTGCGCGGGCTTTTTGAATCGCCAAAATCGTGGCACTGATGTCTTTGTTGTTGTCTAACCCCAACTGAATCAGTTGTTTTAGCTTGGCATCGCTATAAAAGTCCTGCCAACGCTGAGACGCGATACTAGGCTGATTGGTACCGCTGACGGTCTGACTGTCGTAAGTTTCATAAGGCTGATTAATTGCGATATGCGGCTGCGCCACGACAGGCTCAGTTTTGGCTTTTGGAATGGTTTGACAAGCGGTAAGCGATAGTAGGGTAGCTACTACAGCAGTCAGGGGTACTAGGCGAAAGGTAGAATTCATATAACTTACCTGTATAAACATAATGTGTTTGTTATTGTAAAAATTAAATGGGTAAAATGTTTACCCATTTATGTCTTATTGATGGTTGGATTGTGAACTATCATCAGGCTTATAGATACTCACCTGTGTGGGCTGTGTGACAGCGACAGGTTCAGCAGGATTAGGCGAGTAGGGTGATACGGGTTGTAAATCACCCTCATTGCCATCATTGGGGTGGTGCGGTTTGTTACCTTTAATCAGTGATCGTATCCACACATAGAACATTGGGATAAAGAACACCCCTAGGATAGTTGCACTGACCACGCCGCCTAACACACTTGTACCAATCGCATTTTGGCTACCTGAGCCTGCGCCTGTTGCCAAGAATAAGGGTACCACACCAATACCAAACGCCAACGATGTCATGATAATCGGACGTAAGCGTTGGCGAGCAGCGACAGTAACCGAGTCATATAGACTATGTCCCAAATCTTGTCGTTCTTTGGCAAATTCAATAATCAAAATGGCATTTTTAGCTGATAAACCCACAACGGTCAACAAACCCACTTGCAAATAAATATCGTTTGAAAGCCCGCGCAAACCCGTAAACAGTGCAGCACCTAATACCCCAAGTGGCACAACAAGTAGCACTGCAAAGGGAATTGACCAGCTTTCATACAGCGCGGCTAAACATAAGAACACCACGAAAATCGAAATCGCGTACAGCATAGGTGCTTGGGCGCCAGATTTTTTCTCTTCTAATGATAAACCTGTCCATTCATAACTGATGCCTTTTGGCAGTTTGGCAATCATTTGTTCCATGGCAGTCATCGCTTGACCGGTACTAAGTCCTGGCGCTGCGCTACCTTGCAAGTTCATCGATGACAAGCTGTTATAACGCGTTAGCGTAGGCGAACCATACTGCCATTCACCGGTGGCAAATGAGCTAAACGGAATCATCTGATTGCCACTGTTACGTACATACCATTTGTTGATGTCCTCGGGGGTGGTACGGCTATCAGCTTCACCTTGCATATACACTTTTTTGATACGACCACGATCCATAAAGTCATTGACGTAGCTACTACCCCAAGCGGTACTAAGAACACTGTTAATCACGCTCGGCGCGACACCCATAGCAGCGGCAGAATCATAATTGACATTGACTTTGTATTGGGGTGAATCTTCTTGTCCATTTGGACGCACGCCCGTGACTTGTTTACTTTGCGCCGCCATGCCCAGTAGCATGTTACGGGCTTGCAATAAGCCTTCGTGACCTAAGTTGCCGGAGTCTTGTAGCTGCAGATCAAACCCCGTTGCCGTGCCTAAACCTTGAATAGCAGGCGGTGCAATGGCGTATACCTGAGCCTCATTGATTTGGGTCATAAAATAACCCATGGCACGTTTGGCAATCGATTGCGCGGTATTTTCTTTACCAGGGCGCTCATCCCAATCTTTTAAGCGGATAAATGCCAATCCCATGTTTTGCCCTTGACCTGCAAAACTAAAGCCATTGACCGTAAATACAGACTGCACAAGGTCTTTTTCTTGGGTTTTATAATAGGCATTGACTTTTTCGATAACCGCTTGCGTTTGATTTTGGGTACTACCAGCAGGCAGCTGCACCAATGTCATTAGCATCCCTTGGTCTTCTTCGGGGATAAACGAACTTGGAATACGGGTAAATAAGAATACCAATGCCGCAATCACCAAGGCATAAGGAATCATATACAGCCAGCGCATTTTGATACTGCGACCCACAAAGCTTTCATAGCCTTCACTAAGACGCATAAACATACGGTTAAATGCGCCAAAGAAACCGGTCTGATGCCCGCTGTGTTTGTCATGGGCTTTAGTGCGTTTGAGGATAGTCACACATAGGGCAGGGGTGAAAATCAAGGCAACTAGGGCAGATAGTACCATGCTGCTGATAAGCGTCACTGAGAACTGTCGATAAATCACCCCAGTTGAGCCGCCAAAGAATGCCATCGGTAAAAATACCGCCGACAAAATCAAGGCAATACCAATCACCACTTTACTGATTTCGCGCATCGATTCACGGGTGGCTTCCAGTGGCGTCATGTCTGGATTTTCTTCCAGCAAACGCTCAACGTTTTCGACCACGACAATCGCGTCATCGACTAATAGACCGATGGATAACACCATGGCAAACAGCGTCAACACATTGATGGTATAGCCAAATGCGTACAAAATACCAAACGTACCCAGTATTACCACAGGTACTGCCAACGTAGGAATAATCGTTGCGCGCCAGCTTTGTAAAAACAAGAACATCACTAAGAATACCAGCGCAATCGCTTCAGCAAGTGTTCTGACTACTTCCTCAATCGACAAACGTACAAATGGCGTGGTGTCATAAGCAACCGAGGCTTTTAAGCCCGCAGGAAAATTAGGTTCAAGCTCTTTGAGTTTGGCTTCTACGGCGTTACGTGTGCTTAAAGCATTGGCGCCAGATGACAGTGAGATACCGATACCTGCCGCATCCTTGCCATTGTAGCGGGCAATCTCGCTGTAGCTTTCACTACCAATTTCCACTTTGGCGACATCACCCAAGCGAATTTGCGCACCATCTGTATTACTTTTAAGCAAAATATTACGAAATTGCTCTGGGGTTTGTAAGTAACTTTGCACGGTCACTGTGGCATTAATGGCTTGACGGGCTTCGTCAGTCGGCGTTTGTCCTAGCTGACCGGCTGATACTTGCGCGTTTTGCGCTTGAATTGCGCTGGTGATATCCGAGGGTATTAAACCATAGGTACGCAGTTTTTCAGGGTCTAACCAAATACGCATGGCATACGCAGAGCCAAACACGTTGACGTTACCCACACCCTCGACACGGCTGATCTGGTCAACCACGTTGGAGTTGAGATAATCGGCAATATCGGCACGATCCATACTGCCATCTTCAGATGTCATCGCCAGTACCATCAAGAAGCCACTCGTGGACTTATTGACGTTGACCCCCATGCGCTGCACCATCTCTGGTAGCGAACTCATGGCAGATTGCAGTTTGTTTTGGACTTGGACTTGTGCCGTATCGGGATCTGTCCCGTTCTCAAAGGTCAAGGTAATTTGCGCAGCGCCACTTGATGATGAACTTGAGGACATATACATCAATCCATCAAGCCCTTTCATTTTTTGTTCAATCACCTGCGTGACGGAGTCTTCAATGGTTTGGGCAGCGGCACCTGGATAAGTTGCTGAGATACTAATGGTAGGTGGGGCAATACGTGGGTACTGCTCAATCGGTAATTTAAAAATTGCTAAGATACCCATCAGCATGATGAGCATGACAATCACCCAAGCAAAGATGGGTCTATCAATAAAAAAGCGTGACATGATATCTCCCGTGCTTATGGTTGCGCAGTTTTGGCGGTAGTTGAGCTATTTGTTACGGTCGTCTTGGTGGTCGTCGTGGTAGATGCATTGGTCGGTACCGCGGTTGAGGCTGATGTAGACGCCACATAAGGCATGGCTTTGACTTGCTGATCTGGTTTGACTTTGGCGCCGCCAACCATCACCACTTGCTCACCTTGTTTTAGACCGCTAGTGACAATCCATTGACCTTGGTGCGTGCCTTGAACCGTAACTGGGCGTAATTGGATTTTATTATTGGCGTCAACCACATACACGGTTGATTCACCTTTGGCTGTACGATTAATGGCACTTTGTGGTAATAATACGGCATTATTGATAATACCTTGAATCAACTGGGCATTCACCATCATCCCTGGCAACAGCACAAAGTTATCATTGCTAAATACCGCACGCAGATTGACCGTGCCTGTGGTACTATCCACTTTAGCTTCTTCAAAGCGAAGTTGCCCCACCATCGGGTAGGTTGAGCCATCGGCGAGCTTTAACTGAACCTGTGCGGTACGCGGTGTGCTAAGTTTACCAGCCGCAAATTGCTGACGAAGCGCCAATAACTCGGCGGCTGACTGACTGATATCGACATAAATTGGATTGAGCTGAGAAACAGTTACCATCTGCGTCGTGCCCGCGGTGGCAAGCGCACCGACATTGACATTTGAGCGACTGGTGATACCACTGATAGGCGCTTTAACCACAGTACGGCTCATGGTGAGCTGGTTGCTATTCACTGATTGTTGTGCGCCGCGAGCCGCTGCTTGGGCAGCATCAATATTGGCTTGTGCCACCCCGACTTGCGCCTGCGCATTTTTAACCGCTGCTTGCGCGGTACGCACGGCGGTCGCCCCTTGGTCATATTCTTGACTGGAGATAGCCTCAGTACCACGTAGCTGTTTTAGACGGTTTAAATTGGTTTGAGCCAGCGCAAGTTCGGCTTGGCGGGTTTCTAGCACCGCTAAGGCATTATTATAGTTGGCTTTTGCGGTATTGACACTAGCAAGGCTTTGGTCAAGGCTTGCGCGACTACCGGCAAGTACACTGGTATAGCTATCAGTATTGATTTGATATAACGGCTGATTTTGTTTGACAAAAGTGCCTTCGCGAAACAACTGGCGGTCAATAATACCTGACACTTGCGGCGTAACGGTGGCTTCTTGATACGCGACAACTTTACCTGATAACTCTTTGGTAAGTGGAATCGTTTGGAATGTTACAGGTTGTACATTGACTATCGTGGGTGGCATTTGCGCCTGTGCTCCTGCACCGCCGCCACTTTGTTGCTGGGCTGCTGTGTCTGACTTATTACACCCGATTAATAAGCTACAACTCGCTAATGACACCATGAACAACACTGGGTATCTCATACCGACCTCATAAAAAATAGGGAATCTTTGAAAAAATATTATAAAATAAATGCGACATTGTTGTTGCAATATTTACGATAAGACACAAAACTTTAGGATAACTAAAGGATAGCTACATTACTACCTAGTTATCGGCAGCCATTATTTTAAAAAAAAATCTCCAATTGGGAAACCAACAATATTAAACAAAGTAAGTGTTTAAGCAACAATTATCGCCTATTTGTATGGATAAAAATTTTAAAATTTCAAAGCCATTGATAGATTTTTTTAATAAGGAAGTATTTGCGCATGACTTTAAGTCGTAACAAGTCACCTGATTTACGTGTTGTCAAAACCCATAAAGCCATCCGTGAAGCCTTTATTATGTTGTTGTCTGAGCATGAGTACAACGATATCGCTATCCAAGCAATTTTGGAGCGCGCCAAAGTCAATCGTGCTACTTTTTATAAATATTACAGTGGCAAAGGTGATTTGGCAGGGCAGATGATTGCTGATTTCAAGCAGGAAGTTAGCCAGCTATTTCAAGACAGGCTCAATGCCGATAGTCAAATGCTACAAATGATTATGGAAAATCATTCACAAAAGCTGTTTGAACGCCGCCAACAGATGCTTGCCCTGTGGAAAATCCGTACCCAAGACCACAATCTTTATCATGATATGTTTTTGATGGGTAAACAAAACTTTATTGAACTGGCTAAAAAACAAAAGGCGACAGATTATTTGACGGCGGCGGCGATTGATTACCAAGCCACCATGATGGCCACTATTTTTATGGCAAGTTTGAAATACTATTTTGAAAAAGATTTGCCATTACCGAAGAAATTGCCAGTGGATTGGCAACAAATGCTGGACATCATAAAAAGCTAGCCCAGTTGGCTATCATAACGAAAATGATTAATAAAATAACTTGCTAATACCTCGACCAGTGCCACGGGCATATCGTGACCAAGCTCATCAATGAGTATCAATTGACTATGCGCAATATGCTTGGCAAGCGAATAGGCATGACTAAATGGAATGAGTTTGTCTTGTTTGCCATGAATGATGAGGGTGGGCTGGTGGATTTGTTTGTCAATATCGACCAGTGACCCCGTCGCCAAAATCGCCAGTAATTGCCGCTGCGTACCTTTTGGGTAAAAACGTCGTTTAAATAGTTTTTTAGCTTTGCTGAACGCCGCTTGTTCATCAAAGTAGTTGGGGCTGGCGATGGTCTTGATGGTTTGCACGAACTGCTGGGTCAATGCATCCGCATCTTGGCTTTTGGGTAGTGGCTGGGTAAAGGCCCTGATGGCTTCAATGGCGGGCGGGCGCGAAAAGGGTCGATTATTACTGGTGGATAATAGTCCCAATTTTTCTACTTGGTGTGGATAACGCACCGCCATGATTTGCGCAATCATACCGCCCATCGATTGACCAATCACAAAGTATTTTTTGATGCCCAACATTTTGAGCAGTTGATAGGCATCTTCTGCCATGTCGTACAAATCATACGGTGTTTGCAGGTTTTTAAGCGGTAAACCCAGTCCGAATCTGCCGAGCAATTTGGCTTTATAAATAGGCGAATCATGAGCGGGGGTTAGTTTTTTGTGCTTAAGTTTGCTGGATTTGCCTATGTCGCGATTGTCAAATCGCACGACCCGAAATCCAGCAGTGATTAGCGCATAGCAGAATTCATTGGGCCATACCAAGCTTTGCGCGCCTAGCCCCATAATCAGTACGATGGTAGGGTGAGCAGGATCGCCACCGACTTCAACGTAGAATTTATACTTTGGGGTGTGTACCTTGGCGGCTTGCATAAAATCCGCGTGTTTGGAAGGTCGAAATTTAATGTCGATGGTGGCAGGGTTAGCAGGGTCGATGGTGGCAAGTGATTGAATGGTGTCTAATGCCGATTGCGCTTGAATTTTTTTGGCTTTATCTTCGATAACTTGTTGTTTAATATCGGGTAATGAAGAGGGGGTGGTATTAGACATACAGCGTCCATAATTAAAAAGCTAACCATCAAAAAGCCATCAATCAAAAAACTATCAAAAATTAGCAAACTTGTATGACGATTTAATGACGTATGATTTACCGCGCCTCGAATTGGACATCAAACTAATCACCACCCAGCCTTTATTAATAATTAATAAAGCCGTTGGCTAGCAAGCGTAATC
Source organism: Moraxella sp. CTOTU48841 (assembly GCF_032061225.1). NCBI lineage: Bacteria > Pseudomonadati > Pseudomonadota > Gammaproteobacteria > Moraxellales > Moraxellaceae > Moraxella > Moraxella sp. CTOTU48841. Next base: position 586,283 of record NZ_DAMBFQ010000001.1, on the reverse strand, counting down.
AAATCGAGTAGGCCTTGGCGGTATCGTGAATCAGGCAAGGTCAGTACGGCTTGTCTAGCAATCTCGCTTTCTTGCATCGCTTTGTCACGGCAATATGCCAGTGCACCACTGGTTTTGACAATCTCAATAATTTCGTGGGTATCGTTTACTTGACCTGTCTGAATGGCAATCCGCAATTTTTCATGCGTATCACCCGTGGTCATTTCCAATGCTTTAATCAAGGGTAGGGTTGGCTTGCCTTCAGCGATATCATCACCCACGTTTTTGCCGAGCACCTTACTATCACCGACAAAATCGAGCACGTCATCAATGATTTGAAAGGCATTACCAAAGTGCTGACCAAATATCGCGAAGGCGTCATTGTATTCAGGGCGATTTTCCAAAATAGCCACACCTTGACTTGCCATCATAAATAGCCGAGAGGTTTTGCCATCGATAATTTTCATATAATCGGCTTCGGTAGCTTTGGGGTCATGCTGATGTTGAAGCTGCAATACTTCCCCTTCAGCGATATCACAGGTGCCATCTGAGAATAACTGCAATAACGGCAACGAGCCAAAACCCACCAAAAGATTGAATGAACGGGCAATCAGATAGTCACCGACCAGTACAGCCGTTGCATTATCCCAAGTTGCATTCGCGGTCGGCTTACCACGGCGCATACCTGACGCATCAATCACATCATCATGTACTAACGTTGCGGTATGCAGCATCTCAGTGATTGCGCCCAAATGCATGGCGGCTTGTGAGGGCTGATCGTTACAAATGCGTGAGCAAAGCAGCGAAATGAGCGGGCGCATACGCTTGCCGCCTGCATTGATGACATGCTGACTCACCGACATGACCAGTTTGACTTTAGAGCTTAGACTGCCATACACCTGCTTATCCATAATCTCGAAATCGTCAGCGATAATAGATTGAATCTGCTGATAAGTGACAGGCGTGCTGTTACTGTCTTTAATGATATCAGCATTGATAGCAGTGGATGTAGGTTTTGATTGTTGATTGTCTAGCATAGGTTGGCTCAAAGCTTGGAGTGAAAATTCGTGAAATTTGGCTTGTGGTAAAAGTCGGCAAAATCATACCATACTGCCGTTTTTTGTGTAAGTTATAGCTGTGTATTTTTATTGGCGACTTGTATTACTGAGCATCCATTGCGTTGAGAAACGCGCAATAATTTATCAGCGAAAATCGCACCTGCATCCGTGAAGTTTTACTTGATTTTAACCACTAAAAACGTTAAAATCGCGACCTTATATTTCCCTGTGTATCCGTCGTAGAAGTGTTATCGCCCTTGGTAGCCACGGTGTACGGGTTTATTGGAGCAACCAAGATGTATGCAGTAATCAAAAGTGGTGGTAAACAACATCGCGTCGTTCAAGATGAATTTTTAAAAGTTGAATTGCTAAAAGCTGAAAAAGGCGATACCATCAAAATTGAAGACGTTTTAATGGTCGTTGATGGCAGCGATATCAAAATTGGTCAACCTGTGGTTGCCGGTGCAGTGGTCGAAGCTGAAGTAGTAGAACATGGTCGTGGCGAAAAAGTACGTATTGTAAAACACAGACGTCGTAAACACTATCATAAAGAACAAGGTCACCGTCAATGGTATACTTTGTTAAAAATCAAAGCAATCACTGCTTAATTGACTATTTCAAACATATTAATCTCTAGGAGACATCGACATGGCACATAAAAAAGCCGCAGGTTCTACCCGTAACGGTCGTGATTCAAACCCAAAAATGCTTGGCGTAAAAATCTTTGGCGGTCAACAAGTTGTTGCTGGTAACATCATTGTACGTCAACGTGGTACAGAATTTCACGCAGGTGAAGGTGTAGGTATGGGTCGTGACCATACATTATTTGCTTTAACTGACGGCGTGGTAAAATTTGCTGTTAAAGGTAAATTCAATCGTCGCTACGTATTTGTTGAAGGCGCAGCTGAATAATCATTTAGCTTGTTGTTAAACAAATTAACCCAATAAGTTGCACTTATTGGGTTTTTTATTGCTTATAGCCAAGTGTGTTAACGGGTTTTGGATAGTTTTTATGGCTTGGTATTACCAAGTCAGCGCCTAGTCAAAACTTTCTTAGCACTCAGCTATTGTTACATTTGTTACAACTTCAACAACAATCATTGCATGGGGCGTCTAGTAGGGTAAGAAAAATTTAGCGACAATATCTGTCAGCAAATTTAGCTTAACTTGTTAATTTTTAATTGATTGATTAGCCTGTTGAGCTGATATTATTTTTGAATACTTTTTCTAAACTTTTAACAATTTTTATTGAATGAGGAACCTACCATGACAATATCTACCAATAAAATTATCAGTAAATTAGCTACAGGTACATTATCAGCATTATTGATTACTAGCATGCCGATGACAGTCGCCATGCAATCAGCCAATGCCGCTGTCGCCAACTCAGCAAGCGCGGCAACAAACTTAAACAACCTACTTAAAAATGTCAAAAGCATGACCGCTAATTTTAGTCAAACCACCTCTGGCACAGGTGGCAAGGGCTTAAGTAAGGCATCAAGAAATTTCTCAGGTACCATGGCTGTGCAACGCCCAAACCAGTTTCGTTGGCAGATTGATGGTACGGCATCGCAACTGATTGTTGCCAATGGCAATATGCTTTGGGTGTATGATAAAGACTTAAATCAAGCGACCAAGCAAAGCGTGAGCAATCAAGTAGGGGATACCCCAGCACTGATTTTGTCAGGTGATCCTAACAAAATCGCCAATAGTTTTAATGTAACTCAGCCGATTGCTTCAAAAAATTATTATGTGCTGTACCCAAAAAGTGGCAATGCCAACTTTAAAAGCTTAGGTATCGCTTTTAACAGCGGTAATCCTGTGATGATGGTATTAAATGATAATTTGGGACAAACCACCAGTATTCGATTCTCCAATGTGAAACGCAATGCTTCAATTGCCAGTAATCAATTTAGCTTTACGCCTCCTAAAGGCGTTGACGTGATTAACCAGTAACTATTATTTGCATGAATTTTTTGAATGATTTTTGGCTAACAGACCCTGCAAACAGCAGGGTCTTTTTTTTAAAAGTGTTTGTATTTAATTGAAGATTGAACCCTGCTACTAGCATTTTTTACATAAAATGAGTAAACTATCCGTGTTTTAGCCAGTTAACAGCAATATATAGTTACTTTTGTTAAAATACGCATTTTTATAAAGTGATGTAATACTGCTTTATATTAGAGTTTCATCGTGGTTTTAGCAATATCTCTAACTAGCCTGTTTAGTAACTAGCCAATCACTCACCGATTACAATAATGGTCAATGGATGTGCAGCCTTGTTAGCTGGTACGAGGTAATCTTAAGCAAAATAGTTCTTAAGAAGTTATCTGCCATCGTCTTTGTGATATTGCGCTTGAGCCAGACGGGCTTGGTGGAAGTATCAAAAATATCGTCCCAACTTGAATTGCTTAACCCACGTAACGGTTAGTTGTATTGCCCAGGAGTATCCTCATGATTCCAGTCATTGATTGGTCTGCAATTGTATTTATTTTGGCAGCCATAGGACTTTGTATTTTCATGCTTGTTGTACCAAGATTGTTAGGTGGTACTTCTAAAGGCTTTCAAAAGCAAGAAAATTTCGAGTCGGGTGTGGTCAGTGCTGGTTCGGCCAGAATCCGTTTATCTGCAAAATTCTATATCGTCGCTATCTTCTTTGTTATTTTTGACTTAGAAGCATTATACCTATATACCTATGCGGTATCGGTCAAAGAAGCAGGTTGGTTAGGATTTTGGACCGTTGTGCTGTTTGTGGTAGAGCTATTAATCGGTCTATATTATCTGCTTAAACTAGGGGCACTTAACTGGTCACCTGCTGACAAAAAGCCAAAACCAAAGCGTTTGGCTGCTGCGCGTGCGGGCTTTAATCTCGCGGATATTACCCGCTTTAATGGTGTTGAAGAGTTAGAAATTGACCCTACTGGTAAAATCCCTGCCCAATTGTCTGGCGCAATGAACCAAAACCCAAACAATAACGCGGTAAAATAATAACCCGACTTTGCAATCTATGTTGCAAGGTCGTTTGCATTTGTAGTGATATAGAGCGAAATCCTGCTTTAAAAATCAAGGTGATCGAGCATTATGAAATATACATTAACCAAAGCCAATCCAGATGCCGACAGATTTCCAGACCAAACCCGTCAAATTATTGACGAAGAGGAAGTCAATAAAAACGTCGTCATGACGCGATTAGAAGATTTGACCCATAGCCTTGCAAACTGGGGTCGTAAGCATTCATTGTGGCCATTTAACTTTGGCACCTCGTGCTGCTATGTGGAGTACGCAACGACATTGACAGGCGTGCATGACTTGTCGCGCTTTGGCGCTGAGGTTATTCGCGCGTCACCACGCCAAGCTGACGTGATGATTGTGGCAGGTACTTGCTTTATGAAGATGGCGCCTGTTATTCAGCGTCTCTACGAGCAAATGCTTGAGCCTAAATGGGTTATCTCAATGGGTGCCTGTGCCAACTCAGGCGGCATGTACGATGTGTATTCAGTGGTGCAAGGCGTCGATAAAATCATTCCCGTCGATGTGTATATCCCTGGTTGCCCACCGCGTCCAGAAGCCTTGATTCAAGCCATCATGCTGCTGCAAGAATCGATTACTAAAGAACGTCGTCCCCTCGGTATTCATGTCAATGACCAAGGTATCTACCAACCTATCATGCAGCCAGAACGTGACCGTAAACAAGCCGATCGCATTGCGGTCAAAAATCTACGCAGCCCAGATAACATTGATTAATGCTAGAGATTGATTAATGCTAGAGTCAGTCTCTGGATGGATTTAGGATGAATTTTTCGCTAAGTAACAGCTTATCGAATTGCGTTCAAAACAAAAAAAGATATTCCATTACCTTCTTAATAATTGTGAATGAGGAAAGTGCCACTCATGGTAACGGTAACTGATAATCAAGCACAAACTGATGTCCCAGCAGTGATTGCAGAATTAAATCGCAAGTTTGAGGGGCAGTTTGTTGTACAAAAAACCTTTGACGCTTTTCCCACTATTTGGGTCAGCCGTGAACAGGTCATCGAAGTACTTCTGTACCTTCGCACCTTGCCACAGCCTTACGTGATGTTACTGGATATCTCAGCGATTGATGAGCGCCTACGCCAACATCGTAAAGATAGGGATGGCAATGCCTTACCTGACAGTGATTTCACCGTGTTCTATCACTTAATGTCGCTAGAGCGCAACACAGACATCCGCATCAAAGTGGCGCTCAAAGAAGCTGATTTACACATCCCAACGGCAACCCGTATTTGGCCGAATGCCAACTGGTATGAGCGCGAAGCGTGGGATATGTTTGGCATTACCTTTGATGGTCACCCACATTTAACCCGTATTTTATTGCCAAAATACTGGGAAGGTCATCCACTGCGTAAAGAATACGCCTCTCGTGCAACTGAAGTGCCGCCTTATTATCTCGATAAAGGCAAGCAGATGTTTGAGCAGGAGAACCTGCGATTTGTCCCAGAAGAGTGGGGCATGAAACGTAGTGGGCGTGACGAAGACTTTATGTTCCTAAATTTGGGTCCTAACCACCCTTCTGCGCACGGTGCCTTTCGCGTTGTGCTTCAGCTAGACGGTGAGGAAGTCATCGACTGTATCCCAGATATTGGTTATCACCATCGTGGTGCTGAAAAAATCGCTGAACGTCAAACTTGGCATTCATTTATTCCTTACACTGACCGTATTGATTATCTTGGTGGGGTGATGAATGAGTTGCCCTACATCATGTCAGTAGAAAAACTGGCTGGCATCACGGTGCCGGATCGCGCGAATACCATTCGTATCATGATGAGTGAGTTTTTCCGTATCACCAATAATTTGCTGTACTGGGGTACCTTTATTCAGGATGCGGGCGGTATGACGCCAGTGTTTTATATGTTCGCCGACCGTCAAAAAGCGTATGATGTGATTGAAGCGGTAACCGGTTATCGTATGCACCCAGCGTGGTTTCGTATCGGCGGTACCGCGATGGACTTGCCAAACGGCTGGCACAAACTGGTTCGTGAATTCTTAGATTGGATGCCAAAACGTATCGATGAATACGTCAAAGCTACCATGAAAAACAAGGTGCTACAACTGCGTACCCAAAACGTTGCCCAATACGATGCTAAATCTGCACTGGCTTGGGGCGTATCAGGTCATGGACTTCGTGCCACAGGTATCCCTTATGATGTGCGTAAAGCGCGTCCTTATCTTGGCTATGAAAATTTTGATTTTGAAGTGCCAATTGAGTTTAATGGCGATGCGTATGACCGCTGTTTGGTCAAAATTGAAGAGATTCGTCAGTCACTGCGTATCATTGAGCAATGCCTTAACAACATGCCAATGGGGGCATACAAAGCCGATCACCCACTGGCTGTACCACCGCCCAAAGACCGCACCTTAAATGACATTGAGACTTTGATTAACCACTTTATCTCAGTATCGTGGGGTCCTGTTATGCCAGAAGGCGAGTCCTCCTTTATGGTGGAAGCAGTGAAAGGTATTACCAACTATTATATTACGTCTGATCGCTCGACCATGAGTTACCGTACCCGTATTCGTACACCGACCTTTGCACACTTACAGCAAATGCCGTCAGTCATTAATGGTAGCTTGGTTTCTGACTTAATTATTTATCTAGCGTCAATTGACGTTGTTATGGCAGACGTTGATCGTTAGGAGAAAACCACCGATGAAGATTGTAACTGATAAAACCCCAAAGGTGGATGTCGCAAGCATTCTAACCGAAGCAGAAATTCACGACATTCATGAATTTATGCATCATTACCCACAAAGCCGCGCGGCGTCACTTGATGCGCTAAAAATTGTCCAACGCCGTAACGGCTGGGTGGATGATGCACAAGTCAACGCGATTGCTAATATCTTAAAAATCCCAGTCACCGATGTGGAAGGGGTTGCAACATTTTATAACCGTATCTACCGCTCACCAGTTGGTCGTCATGTGATTTTGGTCTGTGACTCGATTGGTTGTTATCTGGTAGGTGCAGAGAATTTAGGTCAAGCTTTTGAGCGCACTTTAGGCATTAGTTTTGGTCAAACTACCCCAGACAATCGTTTTACCTTATTACCCATTTGTTGTTTAGGCAACTGTGATAAAGGTCCAGCGGTTTTGATTGATGAAGATACCTACGGTCCTGTCCAAATTGAAGAGATTGCTGAATTGCTGGAGCAATACGCATGAATATAACCCGTCAAATTAATAATCGAAAAATTGGCAAATCACCCAGTCAATTGGGCGAGCAAAGCATTCCTATTTATGGTGATAAAGCGACAGCCACCAGTGAAACCAAGCCCCTGACTTGGCGTTTGGCACATTACGAATCAGTGCTAGATTTGGCAACCTATGAAAGCCTAAAAGGGTTTGAAGGTCTAAAAAATGCCTTGGCTAAATCTGCCAAAGAAGTTGGCAACATGATTAAAGATGCCAACGTGCGTGGACGTGGTGGTGCAGGCTTTAATGCAGGTCTTAAATGGACCTTTATGACGCCACCGGATGGCGGACCCCGTTACTTGATTTGTAATGCAGATGAGATGGAGCCAGGCACGTTTAAAGACCGTCTATTGATGGAGCGCCTACCATTTCAGCTGATTGAAGGGATGATTATCTCAGGTTATGCCATTGGTGCAACCGCAGGGTATATTTTTATCCGTGGTGAGTACATTGAAGCCGCGAAACGCTTGAATAATGCATTGGATGAATGCCGTGCCAAAGGTTATTTGGGTGATAACATTCTAGGTTCAGGTTATAGCTTTGATATACATGTGCATACCGGTGCAGGTCGTTATATCTGTGGTGAAGAGACGGCGCTCATTAACTCGCTTGAGGGTCGCCGTGCCAATCCACGTACCAAGCCACCCTTCCCACAAGTATCAGGGGCATGGGGTCGTCCCACTGTGGTCAATAATGTAGAGTCTTTAAACAACATGCCGGGCATCATGCTACATGGCGTAGAATGGTATAAAGGCTTGGCACAAGGCAAATCAGAAAACCCGGGCACCAAAATCATGGGTTGTTCAGGTCTAGTCAATGAGCCAGGGCTATGGGAACTGCCATTTGGTACCACGGCTCGCGAAATTATTTTTGATTATGCCAAAGGCATGAAAGACGGTCGTAAACTAAAAGCTTGGTTACCAGGCGGTGCGTCAACTGACTTTTTAACCGCCAGTGACGAGCATTTAGACCTGCCAATGGACTTTGAACCCATCATGAAAGCCGGTAGCCGTTTAGGTACCTGCTTGATTATGGTGGTAGATGAATCGCAAGATATGGTGTCACTGTCGCTCAATTTGCAAAAATTCTTTGCCCGTGAATCCTGCGGTTGGTGTACGCCTTGCCGTGATGGTTTGCCATGGGGGGTCAAAACCTTGCATGCCATCGATACAGGCAATGGTCAACCTGTCGATATTGACGTATTGCGGCAATTGACCAAAGATTTGTGGTTAGGTAAAACCTTCTGCGCCCACGCACCGGGTGCGGTTGAGCCATTACAAAGTGCGTTAAAATACTTTTTACCAGAATTTGAAGCTAAAATTGGTAACAATGTGGTGCCTGAAGAACAATTGTCCCCAACGGGCGTGCCTTCATTCGCAAACAGCGAAAAAGTTGAAGTGTATCAACCGGTTAAGACCACCAATGGGCAATCAGTGTAAGGAATTAGCATGGCAATTATTCATATAGACGGTCAAGACGTCGAAGTTGATGGTGCCGATAACTTGCTACAAGCTTGTTTATCGCTTGGCATCGATATCCCTTATTTTTGTTATCATCCAGCATTGGGCTCGGTGGGTTCTTGCCGCCAATGTGCCGTCAAGCAATATAATAACAAAGAAGATTATGAAGCCGGTCGTGGTCGTTTGGTCATGTCCTGTATGGTCAATCCGACCCCAGATATGTGGATCTCAGTGACTGACGCAGAAGTGAAAAACTTCCGTAAAAGCTTGGTTGAGTTCTTAATGACTAACCATCCCCATGACTGTCCAACCTGTGAAGAGGGCGGTCATTGTCACTTGCAAGATATGACCTACATGTCAGGTCACAATCATCGTAAATACCGCTTTACTAAACGTACCCACCAAAACCAAGATTTGGGTCCATTTATCAATCATGAGATGAACCGCTGTATTGCGTGTTATCGCTGCGTGCGTTATTACAAAGACTATGCAGGTGGTGAAGATTTAGGGGTTTATGCATCAGCAAGCCGTGTGTACTTTGGTCGTGATAAAGACGGTCAGTTTGAAAGTGAATTTTCAGGCAACCTCACCGAAGTTTGTCCAACTGGGGTATTCACCGACAAAACTCACTCAGAGCGCTACAATCGTAAATGGGACATGCAGTATGCCCCAAGCATTTGTCATGGCTGTTCGGCAGGTTGTAATATCTCAGCGGGTGAGCGCTATGGTGAATTGCGCCGTATCGAAAACCGTTTTAATGGGGAAGTCAACGCTTACTTCCTGTGTGACCGTGGTCGTTTCGGCTATGGCTATGTCAACCGCCAAGACCGCCCAATTCAAGCGATTGAAACATTAAACGGTAAACAAACCAATCTAAGCATTGACCATACTATCGATGCCATCAAAAACCGGTTGCAAGGTAAAAAAGCCATCGGTATTGGTTCGCCTGTTGCCAGCCTTGAATCAAACTATGCGCTAAAACGCTTAGTCGGTGCCGAAAATTTTAGCATTGGTATTACCAGTCAAGAAAAAACTGTGGTACAAAAATGTATCGATGTGTTGACCACAGAAAATATCCATAATCCAAGCATGCGTGAGATTGAGGATTATGATGCGGTATTGATTTTGGGTGAAGATATTACCCAAACCAGTCCACGTATTGCACTGGCAGTACGCCAAGCGGCAAAAAATCGCGCCAAACAAATGGCAGATGCACTAAAAACACCAGATTTCTTGGCAGAGCCTGTGGCTCGTATCGGTCAAAAAGACTATAGCCCAATCTTTATTGTGGATGTCAAAGATACGCGCCTTGATGATATTGCCGAAGTAAGCTGCGTCGCCACCCCAAGCGATATCGCTGAACTAGGCTTTAGCATCGCTGAGCACATGAAAACGTTGGCTACCTCACAATTACCAAAAGATTTGGTCATCGATGAAGACGATAATGCTGATATGCAGGCATTTGCTAAACGTATCGCGCAGACGCTGCTTAAAGCAACCAAGCCACTTATCATCTCAGGCTCATCACTGTACCACACTGCTATCATAGAAGCGGCGGCACAAATTGCCAATATCGCCGAACAAAAACGCGGTGAAGTGGTCATTTATGAAAAAGGCGTGGTTGACACCCACAACGTCCAAGTGGATGCAGAGATTGCCAAAATCGATGCAGAGCAAGCCAAACTCAAACAAGAGATGGATGAAGCGGCATTTGCTGAACAAGCCAAGCAAGTTAAACGTCCAAGCCGTATGAACCCAACCAAAGGCTACCAAGAAAAAGCAGGTTTGTACTTATCAGTACCTGCTGCCAATAGCATAGGCGTCAACTTACTCGGTGGTAAAGCGATTGATGAATTAGATGATGATGCCGATGTGGTGATTGTCATGGAAAATGACATCAGCCGCCGCCTAACCGCTGAGCAAATGAACCAATTGCTCATCAACAAATCACTGATTGTACTTGATCATGAAGCTTACCAATGGCATAACCATGCAGATGTGATGGTACCTGTAGCAACCTTTGCAGAAGCGGACGGTACACTAATCTCAGCAGAAGGTCGTGCACAGCGTTTCTTCCAAGTTTATGATCCTGTTTACTATCGCCCGCAAAGCATGGTAAAAGAAAGCTGGCGTTGGTTGCATGCGGTAGAGTCTGAGCTCAATGGCCGTGCGATTGACTGGACGCAGCTTGATGATGTGATTACTGCGGTCGCAGACACCAATCCACAATTAGCCGCAATCAGACAAGCAGCGCCATCAGCCGATTATCGTATTACTGGTCTAAAAGTCGCGCGTGAGCCACGCCGTTATTCAGGTCGTACAGCGATGCGTGCGCCGATTTCTGTGCATGAGCCAGAGCAGCCGAAAGATATCGATACGGGCCTAACCTTCTCACAAGAAGGTTATGTGGGCACCCAAACGGATTCATCAATGATTCCATTTGCTTGGTCAGCAGGTTGGAACTCACCGCAAGCTTGGAATAAATACCAAGATAAAGTGGGTGGTCATTTAAAACATGGCGATCCAGGGGTGCGTATTTTTGATGCGTTAACCGCATTGCCAAAACGTGAGTATATTGCGCCTGCGGCAGCTAGCCAACAAGGTTCAACCCAGCTAGTGCCGGTGTATAATATTTTTGCTAGTGATGAACTCACTGCTCGTAGTGAAGTGGTCGCCTCACAATTGATGCCAGCTGCTTTTAGTGTATCAACGGATGATGCGGATAAATGGCAGCTGCAATCAGGTGATATGTTAACGGTCACAGTGAAGGGTGTAGCGACCACCTTACCTGTGCAGCTTGTCGATTACTTAGCCGAAAGCTGTGTGGGCTATCCTGTGGGTCAGGCGGGTGAATTAGAAGCCTTGCTAGCACAGCCTTATACCGACATCAGTATCGTAAAATCAGCAACTACCAACATTGTCACCCAAGCGGTATCACCAGCTAATAATGGTGGTGTGACAGCTCAAGTAACTCGAGGGGAGGGGGTATAATGGACTATTCTGTTAGACAGATGCCCGATTTACCTGCATGGCTGGCTGGGGTAATGTCCCCTGAAGCTTGGTCAATTGTATTTTTGGCAGTGCAATCAATTGTTATTTTCTTGGCGGTGGTGATTTTTGCTGCGTTGATGATTCCTTATGAACGTCGCATGTTGGCACTGTGGCAAGACCGTTATGGTCCAAACCGTGTGGGTTGGCAAGGTTCGCTACAAGTTGCCGCCGATATGCTCAAAATCTTCTTTAAAGAAGACTGGACCCCCAAATTTGCCGATAAATTTATCTTTGTCTTGGCGCCTGCGATTTCATTGTTTACCGCTTTAGCCGCTTATATCATTGTGCCAGTTACGCCATCACTCGGTGGCGCGGACTGGAGTATCGGTATTTTGTTCTTTTTTGCGATGGCAGGGTTGGCGGTTTATGCCGTGATGTTTGGTGGCTGGGCATCAGCCAATAAATATGCCTTGCTCGGTGGTTTACGTTCTGCTGCCCAAACCATTAGTTATGAAGTCTTTCTAGGATTGTCGCTAATGGGTGTGGTGGCGTTGGCAGGGTCATTTAACTTACGCGATATCGTATACTCACAAGCCGGTGGTTTTTGGCACTGGAATGTATTTGGTCAAATTTTAGGGTTTTTAACCTTTATGGTCGCAGGTGTGGCAGTCACCCACCGTTTCCCATTTGACCAGCCAGAAGCAGAGCAAGAATTGGCAGAAGGTTACCATGTTGAATACTCAGGTATGAAATTTGGTATGTTCTTTGTCGGTGAGTATGTGAATATCGTGTTGGTATCATCGCTGATTACTATTTTATTCTTTGGTGGTTGGTTGCCATTATTTGATGGACTGAGTTTTATCCCGCCGATTATTTGGTTCATGTTAAAAACGCTGTTTTTCATGACCATGTTTGTATTGGCGCGTGGGGCGTTGATGCGTCCACGTTATGACCAAGTAATGAACTTTGGCTGGAAAATTTGTCTACCCATTACCTTGATTAATTTACTCGCGACGGCGGCCTACGTATTATGGCGCACCCATGGTGTAGGGTAAGGTGGAGATTAACGTATGTATTTGACTATGGTAAAAAACACGATTACGGGTTTTGGCTCAATCTTGCGCACCCTAATCATGGTCGCAAGTCATGCGACCCGTAAACGTGATACGATTTTATACCCAGAACAACCTGTTCCTGTACCGCCGCGTTTTCGGGGGCGTATTGTATTGACACGTGACCCGGATGGGGATGAGCGCTGTGTGGCCTGTAACCTATGTGCTGTCGCTTGCCCAGTGGGTTGTATTTCACTGCAAAAAGCGGAGCGTGAAGACGGACGCTGGTATCCAGAGTTTTTCCGTATTAATTTTTCGCGTTGTATCTTTTGTGGTATGTGTGAAGAAGCGTGCCCGACAACGGCTATTCAGATGACGCCAGATTTTGAGCTCGGTGAGTATAACCGTCAAAACTTGGTGTATGAAAAAGAGCATTTGTTAATTTCAGGCCCGGGTAAATTTCCTGACTACAATTATTACCGTGTGACTGGGATGGCGACCAAAGATAAACCTAAAGGGGCACACCAAAATGAGTCTGCACCGATTGATTTACGGAGTTTATTGCCATGATAACCGGAGCAACGATAGGGTTTTATTTATTAGCGATTGTCGCTATTTTGGCTAGTTTGCGCGTGATTACTCGTACCAATCCTGTGCATGCATTATTAAACATGATTGTCACGCTGCTGGCGTTATCAGGTATTTTCTTTGCTTTAGGTGCGCCATTTGCCGGTGCGCTTGAAATCATCGTTTATGCAGGGGCGATTATGGTATTGTTCGTCTTTGTGGTGATGATGCTGAACTTAGGCACCCAAAGCACTTTAGAAGAAGAAAGCTGGTTGGCATCCTCAGCTTGGGCAGTGCCGGCAGGACTTGCATTTATTGTGGGTTTGACTCTGTTTAGTCTGATTGGCATGAAACATGGGTTTGAAGGAATCATGCCAGCGTTTATCGGGGTAGAGCCAGTCACGGCAAAAATGATCGGTGCCAAATTATTTACCGAATATTTATTGTTGGTCGAAATTGCAGGGTTTTTATTACTAGCGGGTTTGGTGGCGGCTTATCATTTGGCAAAATCTGCCTTGGATGATGAAAACGAAAGTCATAACAGTGAGCTTGGTAATACCGTACAACCTGCCTTAACGAATTTTATTGATAAAGAGCCCAGCCAACCGGCTGTGTTACGCGAAGTTCAGGAGGAGAAGGCATAATGGGACACTTTCCATTAGAGCATGTGCCATTAGAGCACGGTCTAATCTTGTCAGCGATTTTGTTTGCCATTGGTTTTTGTGGTGTGATGGTACGACGTAATTTTTTGTTTATGTTGATGAGTCTTGAGATTATGATGAATGCTGCTGCCTTAGCATTTGTAGTGGCAGGTAGTCGCTGGGTCAGTCCTGACGGACAAATTATGTTTATTTTGGTGCTAACTTTGGCAGCCGCTGAAGTCGCAATTGGGTTGGCTATTCTTTTACAGTTTTATCATAAGCGTGGTCATTTAGATGTCGATACGGCAAATGAGATGAAAGGGTGAAATCAAAATGAGTATGTTACCTTTAACCTTTATGCTGCCGCTGATTGGCTTTCTGATTCTAGCGACCATGCGTGACCGCTTAAGCGAAAACGCAGCCGCAGTGGTCGGTGTCGGCAGTATGGGTTTGGCTGCTTTGTGTGCCTTGATGGCAGGCAGTGATTTTTTAATGAACCACCCACAAGGCGCTGTCATTAATCAGCCATTGTGGACGTGGATGCAAGTCGGTAGTTTTGCCCCAAAATTTGGTCTCATGCTGGATGGTTTGGGCGTGACCATGATGGGCGTGATTACCGGTGTCGGTTTTTTAATTCATATTTTCGCGTCATGGTATATGCGCGGTGAAACAGGCTACGCAAGATTTTTTAGCTATATGAACCTGTTTGTCGCAAGTATGTTGTTACTTGTGCTTGCTGATAATTTAGTGCTGTTGTACTTAGGTTGGGAAGGCGTTGGTATCTGTTCTTACTTATTGATTGGTTTTTATTATCACGAGCGCGCCAATGGCCGTGCTGCGATGAAAGCCTTTACTGTAACCCGTGTGGGTGATGTGTTTTTAGCGTTTGGCTTATTCTTGTTGTTCCGTGAATTGGGTACGTTAAATATCTCAGATATCAATGCCAATGTATCGCAAATGCTAACGTCGGCAGGGTCAACGGTGACGATTTTTGGTCATAGCTATCCTACCATCAAAGTTGCGGCTGTGATGCTAGTACTTGGTGCGATGGGTAAATCTGCACAGATTCCGCTGCATTCTTGGCTTGCTGATGCGATGGCAGGTCCTACGCCTGTTTCAGCCTTGATTCATGCGGCAACGATGGTTACCGCAGGTGTGTATTTAATTGCCCGTTTACATCCTGTGTTCTTATTGACCCCTGATGTATTGGCAAGTTGGGTAGGTATCGTTGGGGCAACAACATTGTTGGTTGCGGGTTTCTGTGCGCTGGCACAAACCGATATCAAACGTATCTTAGCTTATTCGACCATGAGTCAAATCGGCTATATGTTCTTGGCATTAGGGGTAGGCGCTTGGCAAGTTGCGATTTTCCACTTGATGACCCATGCGTTCTTTAAAGCTTTGTTATTCCTAGGGTCAGGTGCTGTTATCTTGGCTTACCATCATGAGCAAAACATCTTTAAAATGGGTGGCTTGTTTTATAAAAATAAATTCCTATTTGCGGTGTTTGCAATCGGGGGTGGGGCACTTGCTGCGATTCCTTGGATTACGGTGGGTTATTACTCAAAAGATGAAATCATTTGGGAAACCTTCGCATCAGGTCATATGAATTTATTTTGGATGTCAGTAGTGGGTGCGTTTTTAACCTCGATTTATACGTTTCGTATGATTTGGATTGTGTTCTTTGGTGAAGAAAAAACGCCTATTCACGATCTTAAAGGTTGGACATACTGGCTACCGCTCGCGGTATTGTTGGTGCTATCAACTGCGGTGGGGGCGATGATTCATCCACCATTAGCAGGCGTATTGCCACAGAGTTTTAGTGTGATTCATCCTGAGGTAGAATCAGGTAAGCACACGGCAGAAATGATTGTGATGGCTGCGATGTTGGCGGGTTTGATTGTGGGTGCGTTCTTGTTTGCCCTAGATAAAGGTCGCATCGTGAGTAAGTTTAACCAAACAGGTTTAGGTCGTGCGCTTAATTACTGGTGCTATAATGGTTTAGGCTTTGATGCTTTGTATGACATTGTATTTGTTAAACCATTCTTATTGATTGGTAAGTTGATTAAAATTGACCCGATTGACCGCACTTGGAATATTTTACCAGCCCTATCGTTGGCAGGTAACCGAGTGGCGACATGGTTCCAATCTGGCTCGATTCGTGGGTATGCTGCAAGCTTCGGTCTTGGCATGGCAGTATTGTTGGTGTTGGTAATGATGATGATAGGGAAGTAATAGTTATGCAAAATAATCTCTTATTACCCGCCTTGATATTTATTCCAATCATTGCAGGTTTTCTGTGCTGGTTGGTTGAAAAAGTTGATGAACGTTTTCCGCGTTGGATTGCGTTTCTTGGCATGCTATTAACGTTTTTGATTACGGTAGCTATTTGGCAAAACGGTAACTTTATTGGCTCAGCACAAACCATTGCTGAGGTGACTGCTAAACCGACTTGGTTGGCAGAGTTTCAACTATCTTGGATGCCCTCATTGGGGGTCAGTTTCCATCTAGCCATTGATGGGTTATCGCTGTTGATGGTGAGCCTAACAGCCTTCTTAGGTATGATGGCGGTGGCGTGTTCATGGGGTGAGATTACTCGCCGTGTGGGCTTCTTCCATCTTAATCTACTTTGGAGTTTGGGCGGTGTTATTGGTGTTTTCCTAGCAATCGATATGTTCTTGTTCTTCTTCTTTTGGGAGATGATGTTAGTTCCTATCTATTTCTTGATTGCAGTTTGGGGACACAATGCGATTGGCGGTAAAACCAAAGAATATGCCGCAACCAAATTCTTTATTTATACCCAAGCATCGGGTCTGATTATGTTGATTGGTATTTTGATTTTGGTGATGATTCATGCATCAACCACTGGTCAAATAACTTTTAACTATATGGACTTGCTAGGTACAGATCTTGGCAAATGGCAATACCCAATCATGCTGATGTTCTTTATTGGCTTTGCGGTTAAATTACCAATTTTCCCACTGCATGGGTGGCTACCCGATGCGCACGCGCAGGCACCGACTGCAGGTTCGGTGGATTTGGCTGGTATTTTGATTAAAACTGCGGCGTATGGTTTATTGCGGTTTGTCCTACCACTATTCCCAGAAGCCAGTGCTCAGTTTGCACCGATTGCGATTACCTTGGGCGGTATTGGTATTTTCTACGGGGCTTGGCTTGCGTTTATGCAGCAAGATATCAAGCGGTTACTGGCTTATACCAGTATTTCACATATGGGTTTTGTGGTACTTGCGTTGTATGCCGGTACGTTAATTAGTTTCCAAGGCTTGATGATTCAAATGTTGGCACATGGTCTTAGCTCAGCGGCATTATTTATCATGAGTGGTCAGCTTTATGAGCGTCTACATACCCGTGATTTGAGCCAAATGGGTGGTATGTGGGGTCAAATGCGTTATTACCCACCGTTACTTATGTTCTTTGCCGCGGCATTATTAGGTATTCCAGGTACCGGTAATTTTATTGGTGAGTTCTTAATTCTTCTAGGGTCTTTTGCCTCGCATCCTGTGGCAGTGGTGTTTGCTACCTTTAGCTTAGTCGTTGCAGGTTTATACGCATTAATTATGATTTATAAAGCATTATTTGGTACGCCAACAGCGACGATTGAGAAAATGTCACCGATGCGTGATATCAATGCGCGTGAAGCGGCAATCTTGTTGGTGCTTGGGTTTGGTTTATTATGGTTAGGTCTATATCCGCAATCATTCTTAGATACCTCTGATCACAGTATGCACTGGATTAGTGAGGCATATCATGTCCAGCAAGTTGCACCTACTTCTCAAGAGCCATTTGCTCATATGGAGGTAAAATAGATGAATCCTATTATTCCATTTGCTAGCAATGTGCTCATGCCATTGTTTCCAATGATTTTAATTTCAATCACCACGGTGGTGGTGATGATTGCCATCGCCATGAAGCGTTCAAATTTTGTGGCAGGTACCATTAGTGTGATTGGCCTTAATGCCACCTTGTTTGTTGTGCTTATACAATTATTGGGTGGCAATGCTGATAGCATATTGCATGGTCTGTATGAATTATTTACGCCATCGCAAGGCTTGATTGCTCCCTTATTTGTGGTGGATAGTTTTGCCCAGTTCAATATGGTGATTATTTTAATCAGCTCGCTTGCGTGTTTTACCTTGGCGTATGGTTACATTGGGGGCTATCGCGATAATAAAGAAGAGTTGTATTTGCTACTGCTTATCTCAACATTGGGCGCGCTGTTTATGGTATGCGCTGATAACTTAGCTTCTTTCTTTGTCAGCTTAGAGTTATTGTCGGTACCGCTATATGGTATGTTGGCTTATACTTATGCGCGTGGTAAATCGTTAGAAGCGGGTTTTAAATACCTCATTTTATCGGCGACAGCCTCTGCTACCATGTTGATGGGTATGGCATTAATCTACTCAAACACAGGTACTTTGTCATTCCGTCAAATTGGTATGGCAATCGTACCCATGTTTCAAAATGGTATCGTTATGCCGATTTTGGTAGTGGGGACTGCATTAATGTTATTTGGTATTGCCTTTAAACTCTCAGCAGTACCATTCCATACTTGGACGCCAGACGTTTACCAAGGTGCGCCTGCGCCTGTGGCGACTTTCTTAGGCAGTGTTTCCAAAGTAGCTATGATGGCGCTAGGATTACGTTTCTTATTGTCTACGGCAACTTTAGCCTTGCCAGCAATCAATACCTTGATTGTGGTGATTGCCAGTTTATCGATGATTATCGGTAACGTACTGGCGCTTCGTCAGCACAATATAAAACGTCTGTTAGCCTATTCATCTATTGCGCACATCGGCTATGTGTTAGCCATCATCAGCGCAGTGAAAGTTGAATCAGCAGGTTTTGTCAGCCTTTACATGGCAGTGTATGCGTTTACCACCATTGGTGCGTTCGGTGTCGTGACTATCATGTCAAGCCCGTACAAACGTCAAGGTGAAGCAGAGTTGGTTGAAAACTTCCAAGGTATTTTCTGGCAACGTCCTGTGCTAACCGCTGTATTGACTGTGATGCTATTATCATTGGCAGGTATTCCATTGACCGCCGGGTTTATCAGCAAATTCTTTGCGATTTTTGCTACCGTTTCTGCGCAAAGTTGGTGGCTCACTGCCATGATTATCGTGGGTAGTGCAATTAGCTTGTATTACTATCTAAATCTTATGGTCACCTTGTTTAGACGTCCCCAAGAAGTACAGCCGCACGATGCGGTCAATCATTGGGGTATTCAAGCAGGCGGCATCATGGTGTTGTTGGTGACGTTAGCGGTATTGTACTTCGGTATTTTCCCCGAAACATTATCAAAAATTATCACGCTAGTTCGCATATATTAATCCAATTTTAGTACTGCGACATAAAAAAGCGTATCTTAGTTCATTAAGGTACGCTTTTTTGTTTATAATGATGCAAAAAAATGGTCAAGATAACATGTCAGATGATAAAAGTATTCGCGTTAAAGTGATTGAAGTGACCCGTTGGGCGCCCACCTTGCTAAGTTTTAAAGTCACGCGCCCCGATGGCTTTAAATTTACCGCAGGGCAATTTGTTAGGCTCGGTATCCATGGCAAAGATTTACAATATTTTGCAAATAACCATGAGACCAAGTTAATAACTTCTGAGACGCAAGATGAAGAGGAGCAAGGTTATGAGGCGCAAGGTCAGCCCATTGACCTTGATGGCTATGTGTTTCGCGCCTATTCCGTCGCATCTTCGCCCTATGATGAATTTATTGAATTTTTCTCGGTGGTCATTCCTGAGGGAGAATTTACCAGTAAGGTCAATCATATCCAAGTGGGCGATAGTTTATTGCTTAATACCACGCCATTTGGCTATTTGACCTTAGCCCGCTACCAGTTACCCCTGCCTAATGATTTATGGTTACTGGCAACAGGCACAGGTTTAGCCCCATTTTTATCGATTTTAAAGACCATCGAGGTATGGCAGCAATATCAGCGCATTATTTTGGTGTACAGCGCACGCACCTCGCAAGAGCTTGCTTATCAAGCGGAGATTGGGTCAATTAAGTCAATCTATGGCGACAATGGGGCAGCGTTTGTATTTTTGCCCATTGTCACACGGGAAGCCGATTATGCCGGGGAAAAAGCGCGTATTCCTAACTTGATAGTGTCGAGCAAGTTAACCGAGTTGGTAGGGCAAAAACTGGATAAAGAGCGCAGTCATGTGATGCTGTGTGGTAACCCACAAATGGTCGAAGATACCAAAGAAGCCTTAAAATCGCTTGGATTGACCATGAATCGGCGCGGCGAAGGCAATATCGCCGTTGAAAACTATTGGTAAGCATCTCTTTAACTGGCAAAGTACAATCGGTAAAAAAATCAGTAGAGTAAAAGCGGTAAAGGATGAGGGTTAATACCGATGAAAAATACTAAGCCGCTTTTGTGGCGTTATTGGTCACTGCAGGATTATCCGCTTCGGTAATCAATTGGTCATTACTACCTATATTGAGAATTTCACCGACGTTGGCATTGGCTCTCAGCAGTAGTTGCTGTTCAGCAAGATAGCCATGATTTACCTGCACCTTGCGCAGCGTTGCCATGATTTTTTCGTTTTTCTTCAGCCAGCGACCAATATCGAGATACAAGATATCATCTTTTTGGTGCACCAAATTGATTTTCTCTAAAATCATGCCGAGCGGGTCTTTCTTTAACACCCGTTTAAAAAACCAAAGCGCCGCATGAATCGCTTTTGATTTAACATAGGAATCTGAATACAAGGCAATGACATCGGTGTCAGTTAATTGCTGAAATACCAAGCGTTGGCGATAACGGTCAAATTGGGCATGTACCACACCTAAGTTGACAGCAAGGTCAGCGAAAATGCCTTTATAGTTAACCGTTGCATACAGTCGAAGCCAGCCTTCATGAATCTCTAGATGCATGGCCAATATCGCTTTGACTTTTGCCACCACAAATTTTTGAATGGCATCGTTTAGCTGCTTTTCGGTGGCGGGCACGATAAACTCTTGACCGGCAAAATCTTCGATTTTTTCATACCACGTTTGTGATTTTTGTATCAGCGCACGTGCGATTTCTTCAGAATGGGTGGCAAAAAATTCATCCAGTTGCGTTTTGCTTGTTATCACTATCGTTTCTCAGTTTTTTTATATTTGTATTGAAAGCTATTATTGTAGTCAGTTTTTGGGCATTGTAAAGTTTCTAATCAACTTGTGGTTCTGTCTACAAAAAATCTTGTAACATTGATTGCTAACAGCTAATCGCTCACCACTGATTGCTAATGGTGTATGAATTTAGCTTCAGCCAAGGTTTGATTTAATCTATACTATCTGCGCGTTATAATACATGAGTGATTTGTATTTTTTTTAGTAAGGTTGTGGAGATAGCGTCGTCATCGCTCAAAGGGTTATATTTTGGTGTATAGCAAAGACAGCCACCGTGATGTTTTTCAAAAGTTAATGCCACATACTGCGGCTTGCAAAGACAGCGTCATGCTATTTGCTACCATTACGGCGGTGGCGATCCATGCGGCTGTTATTTTTGGTATTCAATTTGAAGATAAAAGCTCACCAACCGCAGCGGTGCAAGAAGTCACCACGGTGTTGACCGAAAATCTGCAAAAGAATGAAAAAGCCGATTTTATCGCCAATGCCGGCCAGCAAGGTGGCGGTGAGTCCAACGAAAAGCTACGGCTTGAAAACAATACCATGAGTCCTTTAGAAGACGAAGCAATCAATGACACCGATGATATCGTGAGTCAAGAACGCCAAAAGCGTCAAGAAGCGTTTCAAGAAAGTTATTTACGTACCACGTTAAGCTTTGAAAAAATCCGCAGAGAAAATAATAATAAAAAACAAGACGATAGCGAAAATCTAGCCGCGCAAGAACAACGGGTACAGGCACAAATTGCCACCCTTGAAACCAAAATCAGCAGTAACCGCCAATTACTAGCCAAAAAATCTGCGGTCAAAACTATCAGCAGCAACTCCACCACCACGGGTGAAGCCGCGCGCTATATCGAGAATTTTCGCCAACAAGCCTATCATATTGGCAACCAGCAATATCCCCAAGAAGCCCGCGCCAAAGGCATCAAAGGCGATGTCATGCTGATGGTGATTATCGAGCCTAACGGGCAAGTCAAATCTATCAAAGTGTTACAGTCATCAGGCGCTACCATCTTGGATGAAGCAGCAAAAAATTCGGTGCGTAAAGCCGCGCCATTTGGTAAGTTCTCAAAGGAAATGCAAGATTATTTGGAGCTGCGTATTATCCGTACTTGGCGATTTGGCGATACCTTAACCGTTGATGACCAAAACCCCGCAATTTAACTTTTCACTAACTATGCTAAAGGCTGTCTTATGTCAACCGTACTACACAAAGAATTGGCGCTATTTGACCTCGATAACACCCTCATTGATACCGATAGTGACTATATGTGGGGTGAGTTTTTGGTCAAACATCATCTGGTAGAAGAAGCGCTGTATCGGGCTAAAAATCGGGAGTTTTATGAGCACTATATCGCAGGGACGCTCGATGCAGTCGTCTATAATGAGTTTGTGGCAGGCTTTTTAAAACAGCATACTTTAGCGCAGTTGCACCAGTGGCGTGAGCAATATTTACAAGAAGAAATTGCGCCAAAAGTGCGTCCAAAAGCGGTTAACGCTATCCAATCGCATTTACAAGCAGGGCACGATGTGGTGGTGATTTCCGCCACCAATGCCTTTGTGGTTAAAGCAATTGCTAACAAATTATTTTTGGTAGAGGAAGATAATATTTTAGCCACTGAGCTTGAAGTCACCGAGCAGGGGTACACGGGTAAGGTCGCAGGGCAGCCAAACTTTAAAGAGGGCAAAATCATTCATTTAAAAAATTGGATTGCTCAAAAAAACGCACAAGGCATAACTTATACCAAAACTTATGCCTATTCGGATTCAAAAAATGATTTGCCGCTATTAGAATGGGCAGATGTGGCGATTGCGGTATGCCCCGATGATACTCTACACGCGCATGCCTTAGCGCATCATTGGGCAGTGGAAGATTGGTCGATAAAAGCACAGGCGTAGTAGGCAACAGCTAAGATGAATGGCGACAGCTGAGATGAATCCAGTGACAGATTCAGGTATAATGGCGCATTTTTCATAGTAACACGTTAAGGTAACCTCGCATGGAAATCAACCCGTATTTAGAGCATATCAAAGACTTAACTGACCGTGGCAACCAGCTTCGGGGGTATCTTTGACATCGAAGCCAAGCAAGAGCGTTTGGAAGAAGTCAATTTAGAGCTTGAGAACCCAGAATTGTGGAACGACCCAGAGCGTGCCACCAAAATCAGTAAAGAAAAATCGCAGCTTGATAATGTCATTGGCGTGATTACCGCTTTAGATGACAAGTTAGAAGACGCCAAAGCCATGATTGACTTAGCGGTGGAAGCCGATGATACAACGCTATTGGCAGACGTACAAGCAGAACTCGATGAGGCCGAAGCCAAAGTCGCAGATTTAGAGTTTAAACGTATGTTTAGCGGTGAAATGGATGGCAACAACTGTTATGTTGATATCCAGTCAGGCTCAGGCGGTACCGAAGCACAAGACTGGGCAGAGATGCTGCTGCGGATGTATTTACGTTGGTGTGAATCACATGGCTTTAAAGCCGAAATCATGGAACTATCAGCAGGTGGTGTCGCAGGGATTAAAAGCGCATCGATTCATGTCAAAGGTGACTATGCGTTTGGCTGGTTACGTACCGAAATCGGTGTGCATCGTTTAGTGAGAAAATCACCGTTTGATAGCAACAACGGTCGCCACACGTCGTTTGCGGCGGTGTTTGTATCGCCTGAAATCGATGATAATATCGAGATTGATATCAATCCTGCCGATTTACGCATCGATACTTATCGCTCAAGCGGTGCCGGCGGTCAGCACGTTAATACCACCGACTCTGCGGTGCGTATCACCCACCAACCGACAGGGATTGTGGTTGCGTGTCAAAATGAACGTAGCCAACATGCCAACAAAGACACGGCAATGAAAATGCTACGTGCCAAACTGTACGAGCGTGAAATGATGCAGCGCATGGAAAAACAACAAGCGCTAGAAGACACCAAATCGGATATCGGTTGGGGTAGTCAAATTCGCTCGTATGTGCTCGATGACTCGCGGATTAAGGATTTGCGTACAGGGGTGGAAACTTCCAATACCCAAGCGGTTCTGGATGGTGATTTGGATAAATTTATCGAAGCGAGCCTAAAAGCAGGGCTTTGATTTAACTGCATTGGCCACAATAACCCATTGCTAATTTATCCGCACTTGCTAAAATTAGAGGGTCAATTTTTTAGTTGACGCTCTTTTTTTTCATAAGGATTTGATATGCTGTACCAATGGCAAGACAAAAAACCCACCTATCAGGCACCCTTCACAGGCTGGGTCGCCGAATCTGCTGAAGTCATCGGCGATGTGCATTTAGCTGATAACGTCAGTGTATGGTTTGGCGCGGTGATACGTGCGGACAATGCACCGATTTATTTGGGCAAAAATAGTAATGTGCAAGAAAACAGTGTGATACACACCGATGAAGGTATCGCCGTCACCATTGGCGAAGGCGTGACGATTGGGCATTTGGCGATGCTTCACGGCTGCACCGTTGGTGATAATAGCTTGATTGGTATCGGTGCGATTGTGCTCAATAATGCCCAAATCGGCAAAAACTGCATCATCGGTGCCAATGCGCTTGTCACCGAAAATATGCAAATCCCAGATAATTCCATCGTGATGGGTAGCCCAGCTAAAGTTGTCAAAACCTTGCCGCAGGCGCGTGAAGTGATGCTTCAGCTATCCGCATTACATTATGTTGATAAAGCCCATGCTTTTAAAGCTGGACTTAAACCCATAGCGATTGAGTATTAAGTTTTTTGCGTATTAAGTTGTTATAAAGTAATTCAAAAAAAATTTGACTAAAAAAAGGATAGTCAATTTACTATCCTTTTTTTATGCAATACATGATTAAGCAATACGTTGTCTCAGCGCTGCCGCACGTTCTAGCAATGCCGGGTTATCGCTATCTTTGATTTCATCAAGCAAGCGTTTGGCACTGTCGTATTCCCCTAAATTCACATACTGTTCTGCCAAATCTACGTTTAACGTATCCGTGTCGATATCCTTAATCACATCAAGTATCGCTGATAAATCTTCAACAACTGGTGCTGTTGTTGGGCTTCCCTCATCTGCAATCGATGTTGTTTCAGGACTAGCGGTTGGGGTCGTAGTTGTCTGATTAGTTGCTTGAATAGCTGCATCATCAAAAGACAAATCAATCAAGTCGTCCGATGGGGTAGGCTCAGTAACCAAGACATTTGACGTAGCGTCTTGCGCTTTGGTCGTGTCATCGTCTAGCGCAAAATCAAACATATCATCTGAGATAAGTAGCGAATCAGATTGGCTAGGGGCGCTAACTTCTGTCAAGTCAACAACAGGCTCAGCGACCGATGGGGTAGCAGCTGTGGCTAATGTGGCTGCTTCTGTTTGGCGTAGTAATTCATCATCCAAAGCAAACGATGCGATATCTGTGGCTTCATCACTTGCAACCGGTACAGAAGTCGCTGCATCGGAAGTTAGATTGCTAGATGCTTTGGTATCTGACGCGTCAAAGCTTAAGGCTGCTTCTGCAGTAACATCATTGATTGGAGTAACCGCTGGCTCAGCGTTCAACTCAAAGTCGAAATCAAAATCATCTGCGATATTGTTGTCAGCGCTCGGTGCAGCCGTTGGGGTCGTTAGCATTGGCGCTGCAGCCGTAGCGGCAGTCGCTGACGGAATATTTGGTAAACTAAAGTCAAAATCAAAATCGCTGTCGCTAATAGCATTGTTATTAACGTTACTTGCCAAAGTGGTGTTTACAGGTTCATCTATCGGCGCAAAAATTTCGGTAGTCGATTCTAGGACAGGCGCTGGGACAGTCTCGGCGGTCGCGGGCTGTTTGCTAGGTAGATCAAAATCGTCAAAAGTGAACTCATTTGATTGTGATTGCGCCGCTGTAGTTTCAGTGGGGAGAGGGGCTATTTTGGTTTCAGGTACATCGAGTGCAAAGTCAAAATCTAATTCATTATCGGCTTTGCTGCTAATACCATCAACTGGGTTTGCTGGCTGTGCCACTTGAGTGACGGTCGGCCTGACAACATGTAAGGTGCTGTTGATTGCGGGTTTATCACTGTCTTGTTTAAACCCTGGCAAATCAAAATCAAGTCCATCAGGTTCAACCGCTTCAGCGGTATGGGTCATCGCTGTGCTGCGTGCATTTATCGATTGTTCTTCATCTACCAGCGTTTTTAGGTTATTGGCTTGGGCGTTGAGATTGAGGGTTTGAGCAGCCTGCAAAGTCGATTGCGGCAGGTTAGGCGCAGCATAGGGGCTTGGTTGCTGTGATTGACGTTGCAGTTCTAGTTCGCGTTGCTGCTCAGCCAAGGTTTTTGGACGTTTGACTTGGGTCTGAGTATTAACTATCGTCTGGTTTTTACCTTTTTTCATCAAGAAAACGCCAGCAACAATTACCAAAATCACCACTGCTGCGATACCTATCATTATCGGATCCATCTTTCACCTCATCGTTACGGTAGATAGTTATCATTAGGGCATAGCAAGATATGAGCTACCGCTTTATGCGACTAATGAATCACCACAAATTTGTTGTACGGTATGAAATGACACAGCACGCAGGCAATATCATCCACGCGCTGTATTATTTTTTGTTTAACTCTTTTAAGCGTTTTTCTAATTGGGCAAGCTTGGTGTTTTGTATTTTCAAGCGATTTTCCGCGCCTACTAAGTCTTGATTGAGTTTGTTAACTTTAGTGGCTTGCTGGGCGGTGGCTTGGCGTTTTTGCTGCACTTGCGCCGCTACTTGGGATGGCATCGCTTTGCCTAATTTGTTGTTGGTACTTTGACCCTGCACTGAACCATTGGTATGATTAGGTGCGATGATGGTCATTTCAGATTTTTTAGTCGCTGCGTATGGCCGCGGTGTTTTTTGTGCTTTACGTGTCTTTTTTGTCGTTTTTAGGGTGGCTGGTTGTTTAGCAGCAGATTTTTTGCTCGGGACGCGTTTTTTGTTTTGACGATATTGTTGTCGCGCTTTATTGGCCGATTTTATCCCAATTTGTGAAGGGACTACTTTATATTTTGGGATTTGTAATTGGGTATTGGCGACAAGTTTGGTTGGGTCATTATCGGGGAACGCGGTCGGGTTGGCTGACATGATATCTGCCATCACTTGATCGACATCTTTGCGGTTTGCCGCTGCGATATTACTGGCGATGGTCCAAAGGTTGTCATTGCGCTGTAGTGTATAAGTGGTTGTCTCGCCAATGATTTGCGGGTTCTTGGCGCTATACTTAAATTTGGATTTGGATTTGTCTGAAGGTTGATTGCCATAACTAGCTGCTGGGCTTGGCAATTGATTATCTGCGGCGCTGGTTGGGATGGGGTTTTGCGTTTGTGGCACGGCTTGCGTATAGACAGTGCCATTTGGCTGAACAGATCGAACCGTTCGCGTCTCTTGAATACGCAGGTAGTCACTGTTTTCGCTAGCCAGTGTCATTGGGGCGGCGCCAGCGGGCATACCAGTTGTAGGTAAATTAGGCAGCTGGTTGATGGTGGTTGATGGCAACGTTATCGCTTGCATGGGCATAGCGTCAGGTGACATAACAGGCAACTGCACAGGATTGGCCGAACCTATGACGATGTTTTGCGCGGGTGATTGAAAAGCCGTGGTATTGGCTTGCGTGGTGATTTTTTGTGCGCTGTCGATGGGCATCAACAAGGTTTTTGGCAGCGTTTTGGTCACGCCATTTTCCGTGATATTGAGCACCACATCGGTAAATGGGGCATTAATCGCACGTTTGGTGGTCAATACAATCTGACCGCCATTGCTACTGGTTGGGACAAATTTGATTTGAATATCGGCATCTTTTGATAAGCCTAGCTGGCGATACACATCAGCTTGGGCGACTGTGACAGAGAAAGTCCTTGGGTTGATATCACTGACATTAATACTGGCGTTTAAAGGTTGGTTTTGTTGAGTTTGTACATAAGTATCGCCAATATTGACGGCATAAGCGACAATGGGAAGCGATAATGGAAAACCCAATACCAAGTGTACAGAGTATTTTTGCCAAGACATAAAAAATCCTTGCTGAAGGTATCATAGCCTAGTTAGGGGTGTTAAAAAATGCCTACTTGTGTGGTCGCATGGTAGTCAATATACCGACAGGCAATATTCAAACATCGAATTAATCGATAGTCCAACAACTTGACAAAAGTTTCCGTCAAATTATCTGCTCAACTTTACACTTTTTGTCCAAAACTCTCAATAGTCTGACTCGCTTATTATTGGCATAAAGCTTGGGATAAAGCCCGCTGTTGATAGCAATTTGAGCGTGGATTGATGCTTGGATAATGACGCTGTACTATCAATACCGTGACAATACCCTGATAATGGCAATCCCTGTTTACTGGTCATGGCGTTTTTTAGGGGTAAATAACGGATTAACATTATCAGGTTTAGCCATTGAAGCATAAAAAAACACGCCCTAGTCAGCGTGTTTTTTATAAAACCTTGGGTTTATAATTGATTGCGGATAATCGCAAGTGTGCGGCGTAATGGCTCTGCCGCGCCCCATAACAACTGATCGCCTACAGTAAAGGCGGATAAATATTCGCCACCTAAATTCATCTTACGAAGACGACCTACGGCAACTTTAAGGGTGCCAGTGACCGCCACTGGGGTCAAACGCTCAACGCTTGCTGCTTTGTCATTTTCTACTACATCTAGCCACTCATTGCCACTGTCACGAAGCGCAGCTTCAATTTCTTCTAGAGGGATGTCTTTTTTTAGTTTGATGGTCAAGCCTTGTGAGTGACAACGCATGGCACCGATACGCACGCAGATACCATCAATCGGCACAATGTTGGCATTATTTTTGTCTGCATCATTGCCTAAGATTTTGTTGGTTTCAACACAGCCTTTCCATTCTTCTTTTGATTGACCGTTTTCTAGTTGTACATCAATGTATGGAATTAAGCTACCAGCAAGCGGTGCACCAAAGTATTGTTTTGGGAAGTCGCTGCTACGTTGTAATTCGGCTACTTTACGGTCAATCTCTAAAATTGCGCCTGCCGGGTTATTGAGTTCGTCTGCAACGCCATCATGGATGTAGCCCATGCCTTTGATAAGCTCACGCATATTATTGGCGCCCGCACCACTTGCCGCTTGGTAAGTCATCGCAGATACCCATTCAACCCAATCACGTTTGAACAACTCGCCAATCGCCATCAACATCAAAGATACTGTACAGTTACCACCGATAAAGTCTTTTTGACCATTTTTGATAGCGTCGTCAATGACATTGCGGTTGACAGGGTCTAGGACAATGATGCTATTGTCAGTCATACGCAGGGTGCTTGCTGCATCAATCCAGTAACCTGTCCAGCCTTTATCACGTAGCGGTTGATGGACTTCTTTAGTATAGTCGCCGCCTTGACAAGTAATAATGGCATCACAAGCCGCTAAAGCCGCTAAGTCATGTGCATCTTCAAGCTTGCTAGGGGCAATGCCATTTGGGGTAGGGGCATCGCCACCGGCATTACTGGTAGAGAAAAACACGGGGGTAATCCCTTCAAAGTCGTTTTCATCCATCATACGTTGCATTAATACCGAACCGACCATTCCACGCCATCCGACCAAACCTACGCGTAGCTGACTCATGATAACCCTTCCTTACTGTAAACAAAATAAAATAAATAGTGCAGAAAATCCACATTGATTTTTCAATTAGTAACCTGTTACCTTGCCTGTATTTGTCATGTTTTGCAAGTGAATTTTTTTTTACATGGGGCATCTATTTAGCTATAGATGGTAGGCTGATAGCGATGTCAGGGTGAAAAATAGCGTTTGGCAACACAACTGCAATTTATCAGCCGTATTTTTGTAGCTACTATATCGCCATGCTATTGATAAGAAGCTGATTATAAGAAGCTGATGATAAAAAGCTAATATTGAACAACATTAACCGCAATATAACATGAAAGGATAGACAATGACGCTGTTGTTACAGTTGCTAGCAGGTTTTGTGGTTTTTGCAACTTTTTGGGCAACCATCCCTAGGTTTGAATGGTGGTTTAGGGTTGCCGATTTTCCCAGAAATCAATTGATTTTTTTGGGGGTGGTGGCGCTCATTGGCTTATTTTGGCTGGGCGCTTTTGACAGTCGTTGGCAGATGGGATTGATTTTGCTGCTGCTTATTGCGCTGGCTATGCAAGCATACATGGTGTTGCCATATACGTTTTTGTGGAAGAAACAAGTGCAAACGGCAAAGCCAAAATCACGCGACTATCTAGTGAAATTGTTGGTTGCCAATGTGTTGACAACCAATCCAAATAAACAAGCTTTGATTGACCTTATCCATGCCCATCAACCCGATATTGTATTAACACTCGAAACTGACCAAGTGTGGCAAGACGCTTTAAGCACCATTGAGGCTGACTATCCATTTAACGTCAAAGTCCCACTCGATAATTTGTATGGTATGCATTTGTACTCAAAGCTTGAGCTTATCAATCCCCAAGTAAAATATCTGGTGGTTGATGATATTCCATCGATTCATACCCAAGTTCGCCTAGCAATGGGAAAGGTTGTTTGGCTATACTGCTTGCACCCCATGCCACCGAGTCCAACCGAAGCCGATAAATCGGTGACACGGGATGCTGAGCTGTTAATGGTAGGCAAACACATCAACGCCAACGATTTGACGGTGATTGTTGCAGGCGATCTCAACGATGTGGCTTGGTCGCATACCACACGCATGTTCCAGCGTATCTCAGGGCTACTAGACCCCCGCATTGGGCGAAAATTCATCAATACCTTTCATGCCAGTTACCCATTTTTGCGTTGGGCGCTTGACCATGTTTTTCACAGCAATCACTTCACGCTAGTATCGATGGCGCGTATGCCGAACATTGGCTCCGACCATTTCCCCGTGCTCACTACTTTACAATATGAGCCTGAAGTCATGGATGAGCAGCCTGAACCTTTGCCAAGCATCGCCGATCACCAAGAGGCGAAAGAAACCATCAAAGAAGGGATTAAAGAAGGCGAAAAGCTATCGGAAGCTCAGCGTGATAGCGCTAGTGATGCTAGCAAATTATTGAAAGGCGCATTAGAAAGCTAGCAGCGAGCAAGCTAAAACTTCATGTAAGCATTTGCTTACAACAGATTCCGCCTTTTGCGGCTAGTAACCAACCGTGCAACAAACTACAATGAACTCATCAACACAAGGATGATACCAAGGAATGGTAGTGTTGAAACGCTCAGGATGAGTAATATCATGGAAAGCCAATAATAATAACATAGTTGACATGAAGTGCCCTAAAACCCAAGTCTATTGCCCTAAGACTTGGGTTTTATCTTTTTTGGTACTTATCAATCATAATCTAGCCTAATTTAGCATAGTCTAGCTACCTTGTTTTGGCTACTTAAATACAAATGCTGCAAGGCTTATGGCAGATTTATTTTCACGGGCAGCAAATAGTCGCTGTCAATAGTCCTAGTCACCAAATAATAGCCACCAAATAATAGCCACCAAGTAATAGTCACCAAATAGTCGAAGTTTTTTAAAATAATCTTTGCTAAAATATCCGCACTTTTTAATCAAAGCTGACGGACAATGACGATGAACCAGTCTGAAATTCTTGAAGACTCACCTAAACAAGCCCCTAATAAATTTGCCCATCCAAATAATGATAGCCAATTTTTGATTGCCCCTTCGATTTTGTCGGCAGATTTTGCCCGTCTGGGCGAGGAGGTCGAGAAGGTTATTGCCGCAGGTGCGGATGTGGTGCATTTTGACGTGATGGATAATCATTATGTCCCAAATTTGACCTTTGGTAGCATGATTTGTCAGGCGCTGCGTGATTATGGGGTAACTGCGCCGATAGATGTGCATTTGATGGTGTCACCGGTTGATAGTATGATTGAGCAGTTCTTAAAAGCGGGCGCTAGCATCATTACCTTTCACCCAGAAGCCACGCAACATGTCGATCGCTCTTTACAGCTCATCAAAGATGGCGGCGCTGACTGTGGATTGGTGCTGAATCCTGCCACGCCGCTACACTATCTAGACTATGTGATGGATAAAGTTGACCAGATTTTATTGATGAGTGTTAACCCAGGGTTTGGTGGGCAAGCATTTATTGATGGTACCCTCAAAAAAATTGAAGCGGTGCGCGAAATGATTAGGCTATCGGGTCGCAATATTCGCCTTGAAGTCGATGGCGGTATCAAAGCCAGTAATATTCGTGCGGTTGCCGAAGCAGGGGCTGATATGTTTGTCGCAGGTTCAGCGATATTTAATCAACCTGATTATCGCCAAGCGATTGACGCGATGCGTGCCGAACTAGCTTTGGTCGGTCGCTTGCCAGCGTAAATGCTACACAAGCAATGATACACAAGGAAATTGGTATGGACGTTCAATCCCCATCTTTAGTACCCAAAGGGCTGACAATTGGACTGGCAATATTTGCGGTGTTGCTAGGGTTGGCAGGTTTTGGGTTTAGGTTGATGTTTGGCGATAGTTTCTCATCAATGCTGCCCTCACTGGTGAGCACCATTGCGATTTTTTGGTTGGGTATTCCACTGGCTTTTGTTGTGGGCTCGAAGGTGTTAAATCGCTACTCAGGGCGTGCACCGATTCAAAATCGCAATGCATTAACCTTGGGTTTGTTATTTAGCTGTGTGGCGATGCTATGGATGATGGCGGCATATTCGTAGCGTTTCGTTCGGCGAGTCAGTACCCCAAGACATTAACGCTAAAAATTGACGCTACACATCACACCAATCCTCAGTAATTATTAGGAATTTATTGAATGGCATTGCCACATTATACTAAGCAAGAATTATCGATTTATCCCAGTAATCTTCCAAAAGGCTTAATCAACACACTGATAGTTGCTTGCTTGCTGTTAGGGTTGGCGGCTTTACGCAGTAGTAAGGGAATACAAGGCTGGCTCAATGTCATCGAAAATTGGGTGTTTATGCTATTGTGGATTCCGCTTGCCGTCACCCTTTGCGCATTACCTTTTAAGTTACGGGATGACAGCTTTGAGCTTAAATTGGCGTATTATCTCGGCATGTTTGTGGCATTTTTATTTGAAATTAATAAACTTCGCTATTGGCATACCATGTAAACATGACGATTTAAGGTAACAGTTAATAGCTAAAAGTTTTGCGCAATACTTTTTTTGACCGATGAATTTTTAGGTTTAACCAACGCTAACATGCTTGAATTTTTAAACAGTTGCAATCATAGTAATACTATATTTGCTTTTTATAGGCAGGCTGTTATTGATAGACAAGCTGTTAGGGCGTATAGATGAATATTTTGCTCGGTATATTGTTGACTGTATTGATAAGCTTTTTGGTGTATCGATGGATAAGGCTGGCTTGGTATAAACTACATGACATGGCAGGCATTGAGGTCGGTATGTCTCAATATTCTGTGCCGCCGACAGCACCGCCGGCAAAATCAGAAACCATGCGCTTGGCGTACCAATCAAACCTGCCAATTCCCAATACCTTCGGTAGTGATAGCCGTTTTAACTTAATGCCACGTGCTAGCAAACATGCGCGCGACAAAAAATGGTTTAAAGCAAAAAATCAACAACCGCGATTATCTTCACCTTCGATTTTAGGTATTGATGGCGCGTCAATTGAACGTATGCCAACCGCTGCCGTGATGCTGCTTGATACCATCCATGACAAACTCATTCGTTATCAGGAGTGGCAACTTGACCAAAGCCAGTCAGCCAACCAACTAGACCACCCGCAAACCCAATGGTTGACTGAAAATAAGTTTGTGGTCAACCGCTTGATTGAGCAGACGATTCCCGAAGCTGTACACCAGTATGACCAAATTGCCAAATATCATCCCAGTCAGCTCAATCAAAAAATTCAGGGGGAGATGACCGCAGGCGAGATGCTGATTGAGGTATTGGATCGGGTCAATCGGCAATTAGATGAATTGCTTAATGAGATGTTTCATGAAGTCAGCCAGCAATTTGCGTCAACTTATCGCTATGTCAAAAATCGCACGTAGTTGATGGTAGATTAACATTGGTATATCAAAATGAAAAAAGCGTATCAATTTGATACGCTTTTTTTGTAAGTTACTTTTTGTGTAAATTTTATAGCGGTTAGCTACTTCTTTTTTCTTTATCGCGGCGTAAGTGATGACCCCCACGGCGCGCTTTCAGCGGTTTTTTCTCAAAGCGTTCTTGGCGGCGTTTGGCAATGCCATAAAGCCCTGTGCCTTGGCGCGGGCGAATGTTGACAAGTCCTGCTAAGGTGTCAATCTCACGGCGATCTAGCTCAAGATAGCGACCGGTACGAAGCTCCCTTGGGAGACTGACAGAGCCGTAACGGATACGTAGTAATCGGCTTACTTTTAAGCCTTGCGATTCAAATAAGCGGCGTACTTCACGATTGCGACCTTCTTTGAGTTTGACTTGGTACCATTTGTTGATACCTTCACCGCCTTTTTCAACGATGTCATCAAACTGTGCCATACCATCTTCTAGCATGACGCCACGTTTGAGATTTAAGATAATCTCCGGGGTGACTTCCCCCATCACACGCACCGCATATTCGCGCTCTATTTCATTTGATGGGTGCATCAGACGGTGAGCCAGTTCACCATCATTGGTAAATAGCAA
Source organism: Moraxella sp. CTOTU48841 (assembly GCF_032061225.1). Classification (NCBI taxonomy): domain Bacteria; kingdom Pseudomonadati; phylum Pseudomonadota; class Gammaproteobacteria; order Moraxellales; family Moraxellaceae; genus Moraxella; species Moraxella sp. CTOTU48841. The sequence goes on along the minus strand of NZ_DAMBFQ010000001.1, from coordinate 551,563 downwards.
TAAACCCGTTGAGTTGATGTCTAACCGACCCACCATTACCCAGCGGTCATGGTTCAGTGGTGGCAGGCGCTCAAACACCGTGGGACGACCTTCTGGGTCATGGGCTGAGCAAATTTCGCCTTCTGGCTTGTAATACATCAATATACGGCGGCGTTTTTCGTTTTCTGCGGTATAGCGTAGCAAACGTCCATCGACTCGGATTTCATCGCCTTGTCCGACACGGTCACCAATGGTAGCGACAGTCCCGTTAACACTGACGCGACCTTCGCGAATCACATCTTCCATTTGGCGGCGCGAACCTAAGCCTAAACGGGCGAGCGCTTTTTGCAGTTTTTCGTCTTTCATTCAATAATCCTTTAATAGGTAGCAACATTTCACAATGTTGTGCTAGCATGAAACTTCATGCTTGTGCCTATTGTAGGACAAGCGATGGCTGAATGCTAGTATAAAGTCATGTGGCTAAATTTTAACCAGTATTTTAACCAAAAAGTTAACATAAATAATGTCACATTGTAAAAATTATTTTACGTTATAATTATCGACATAAGTAAATCAATACAACTACAAGGAATAATAACAATGAAAGGGCAAATAGCCAATTTCTCGCCGCAACATGGTCAAGGTATCATCATGGCGGATGACGGCAAAAATTACCCATTTACTAGCCAACAATGGCAACAAGCCACGGCACCGATGGCAGGACAACAAGTAGAATTTAGTGTTGATGCGCAGGGTTATGCAGTGGCAGTTGTCGGTCTTGCCGCAGGCAATGCAATCAATCTGAACAAACCGATAGATAGCACGATTGCGCCCATCCCTCACGGCTATACAGACACCCCTACAACTGCCAACTATGGTCAAGTTACTCACACAGCGGGCATGAATGCCGTCAATCCAGCATGGGCGATTGAAGAAAATTATGGCTTTTTTGATTGGGTTAAAAAAAGTCTCAGCAATTATGCCAATTTTAAAGGGCGCGCTAGACGTAAAGAATATTGGTATTTTTATTTGGCGTGGGTCATGTTGTATCTGGGTGCGGCAATCATCGATTATATGATTGGTACTGAGGGCATTGTGGCGGGGCTTATTGCTTTGGCGTTGGTGATTCCCAATATTGCAGTAGCTGTTCGCCGTTTACATGATGTTAATAAATCAGGTTGGTGGATGCTGATTGCTTTTATTCCCATTATTGGCGGGATTATGCTGCTGGTGTGGTATTGCACAGATACCAAGCCGAATGTCAACCAGTGGGGCGCCCCTGCTCGCCGCTTGCCTTAATGCATTCTTGATGCAGGGTCTTTAAACAGGTTCTTTAAGAAGCTGCCCAGTCGGCAGCTTTTTTATATCTCAAGCTGTTGCACATCAGCTAGCTTTGGCAAATCTTGCAAGCTTTTAAGCCCAAAGGCGGCTAAAAACGCTGGGGTGGTATGCAGTAGTGCAGGACGTCCCAGCGTATCGCGAAACCCTTGCTCAATAATCCAGCCCTTATCAAATAGTTGCCGTAAGATATTGCTCGATACAGTCACGCCACGAATTTGCTCAATATCGCCACGCGTTACCGGTTGTTTATAAGCAATCACACTTAACGTCTCTAATAACGCTTGGCTTAGGGTTTCTTGACGCTGGGGAAAAACTTGCTGAATCAGCGGGCTAAAGTCATTGGCGATTTGCAATCGGTAGCCGCTAGCGGTATCCGCTAAGGTTAACGCGCCTTGTGATAGACGCTGCTGCAAGACCGTGAGCGCCATGCTCAGTTGGTTTGGATTAATCGATAGCCAGTGACACAGCTGTTTGGCAGTAATCGGGGTTTCTGAAGCATGTAAAATCGCTTCAATAGATTTGCTATGCTGCTGGGCAAGCTGATGTTGTTGGTTAAAATCCGTCATGACGATGCCCATATCAAGGTTAGTTCGCTTACATCGGAAGATTCGTCATCGTCTTGTGCGATAAACTTTAGCATCCGCTGTTTGGCTAATTCCAAAATGGCGACAAAACTCACCACCACACCCAGTTTGCCTTGTGATTTATCTAATATGTCGTGAAAAGTGCCTTGACCCCGACTTGCCAACATACGGCTAATACTTGCCATACGCTCTGCTAATGGCACGATATCGGCTTTGACATGGTGCATTTGGTAATCGGGTTTTAGCTGCATTTTGATTAAACTGTCGGCAAGCATGGTGGCAGGATAGGGTGCAATCTCTTTGGCTAATATATCAGGGCTTGGCAAACTGGCATATGCCAAAAACACATCGCGCTCAAGCCGCATTAACGCATCGATACGCTGACTGGCGTGTTTGATTTGGGCGTATTGTTCAAGTCTGTCAATCAGCTGCTTGGTGGGGTTTTTTTCATCTTCTGGCCGTTGCGGGCTTGGTAGTAACAATTCGCTTTTGATAGCAATTAAGGTACTTGCCATCAGCAAATAATCACCTGCCAACTCAAAATGATTGTCATCCAACTCATCAATATAAGTCAGGTACTGCTCGGTAATCGGCAAAATCGCTGTGGTGGTGATATCAAAGTTATTTTTTTTGACTAAGTACAACAAAAAATCCAGCGGACCTTCAAACTGCTCTAGCCAAATGGCAAAGGCTTCGGGCGGAATATAGAGGTCTTCGGGCAGACTTTGAACAGGCGTCTCAAAAATTCGAATGGCTAAATTGGTCACTACTGTCGAACCGCCACAAACAAACCTGCCCCAATTGATAGGGTAGAGCACAGATAGTTGTTGTCCTGTTCAAAGGCTGACAAAAACACTGCTACTTCATCGGCATGAGAAATGACATTATCGACAATCAGCATATCGCCAAAGGTCAGCAATCGCTTAAAGTCAGCCACATAGTCACCATAAAACCTGCGCTCTGCATCCAAGAAAATCACATCAAAATGGGCGGTTGACTGACGTAAAAAATCCCTCGCATCGACTTGTTGTAGCGTGATATTGTGGTCAAACTGCAAGGTACGCAGGTGATTGCGCGCGGTTAGTAATCGCCACTCATCGATATCAATTGAGGTCAATGTGGCAGTATCCTCGGTATTGGCACGATTGATTTGGGCTAACGCATAGCCTAGCCATAGCGTAGAGTAGCCCGTTGATGTGCCAATTTCTAACATATTTTTAGCCCGCTTACTGATAACCAGACTGGCAAGAAACTCGGCTGAATCAGGCTCAAGGTGGCGATGTCGGTTAAGACGGTTGGGCTGGGCATCGTCAAAGGCTTTATCGGTTTGATAAAGCCTATCGGTGTAGGCTTTAAAGTGTGCAAATGACATGAGTGACTCGTTATTTTTTGAGTTTGGCAAGGGGTTTGATACCAATGGCTTTTCGTACTTTTTCTAGGCGTTTGCGCGCATCACGGCGGGCTTTTTCTGCGCCCATTTGTAGGATTTCTTCCAGTTCTTTTGGATTCGCCATCAATTCATTGTAACGAGCACGGAAAGGGGCAATTTCGCTGTTGATTTTTTCAAACAACACTTCTTTGGCATCCCCCCAAGCGATACCTTGCTCAAAACGTTGACGCAGTAGTTGTTGTTCTTCCGCGCTAGCGAATGCACGATAAATCTCAAAAATCGTGGATTCATCAGGGTTTTTGGGTTCTTCTGGCAATTGTGAATTGGTGACAATACGCATGATGGCTTTTCGCAGCGCTTTTTCACCATCTACTTGCGACTGATTTGATGAAGGGTCGCCAAACAACGGAATGGTATTGCCATAGCTTTTTGACATTTTACGACCATCAAGCCCCGTCAGTAGCGGCGTGTCATCATCTACCATGGCTTCCGGCAGTACAAAAATCGGTTTTTCTGGGTCACAATAGCGAAAATTAAAGGTACCTGCTATATCACGTGCCATCTCGATATGCTGGATTTGGTCTTTACCCACAGGGACATGGGTGGCATTGAACATCAAAATATCCGCAGCCATTAGCACAGGATAACTAAATAATCCCATCGAAATGCCATAATCAGGGTCAGTGTCTGGCGTTTCACGGTTAGCATCTACGGCGGCTTTGTAGGCGTGCGCACGGTTCATCAAACCTTTAGCACAGTTACAGTTGAGCACCCAAGTTAGCTCTGGAATTTCGATAATGTCCGACTGGCGGTAAAACACCACCCGTTCAGGATCGAGACCACAGGCAAGCCACGTCGCGGCAATCGCTTTGGTCGAGGCATGAATCGCCTCAGGGTCATGGCATTTGATGAGTGCGTGCAAATCCGCCAAGAAAAAATAAGCGTCGCTTTCTCCCGTACTGGCGCCTTGTATCGCCGATTGTATCGCTGGACGAATGGCACCGACGTAGTTGCCAAGATGGGGAATACCACTGGTGGTAATACCGGTTAAAATGCGGCGCGGCGCGGCTGTTTTGTCATTCATGTTCAAAATTCCAAACAAAAGCAAAAAAAGTACAAAATAGGCAAAAAAATTGTCCGTTAGTATAGCGGGTTTTGACTACAAATTCATGCCAAATTGGCTAAGCCCCATGAGTAATATTAGCGGTAATATCGAATACCAGTAGGCTGGGTTTTATAGCGCCGATGAAACCACATGTATTGGGTCGGGTCGATACGGATATAATTTTCTAATAGCTGATTGATGCGATTGGCATCCGCTAATTCATCTTCGGTTGGGTAGTTGTCAATAATAGGCGAGAAGATGATGTGATAATGCGGTTTGCGACCTTTTGGCATCTCATCTGGGGTTTCCCGATAAAAATGCAATATCATCACGGCAGGTGGATTGGCTTTATTGCCGAGTTTTGCCATACGACGTGGTGCGGTCAAGGTGGCAGCTGGCACCCCAAAAAAGTCTGCCATCACGCCTTGTTTAAGCCCAAAATCTTGGTCGGGGGTAATCCATACCACATGGTTGTCTTTGAGGTTTTTGGCAAAATGGCGCATATCGCGATGACTGATTTGGTCGCTATAAACCTTTGAGCGAGCATTAAAAATAAACCAATCAAGCAGCGCATTGTTTTGCGGTCGATACACCACATCCAGCGGGGTAAACATGGTGGTCAGCCGTCCACCCAAATCCAGCAAAGTCGAATGGATGCCAAGTAAAATAACCGCTTTACCTTGCGATTGGGCGTTTTTGACATGGTGCAGCCCTGATACAGTGACGCAGCGGGTAAATACATCAGGCCGATACCAGGCACACAGACTCTCAAACACACCCACACCGGCATTGATAAAAATCTTCTCTGCCATCTCTAAACGCTGATCTTCGCTGAGCTCTGGAAACGCCAATGACAGATTGGTCAAAGTATCGGCTCGGCGGCTTTTAATCAGTCCAAATAACAATTTTCCCAAAAAATGACCGATTTTAAATTGATAGCGCAACGGTAAATAAATCAATGGCAAAATTAGCGCAACCCCAAGCCAAATCCCCCAATATTGCGGCAACAAAAACTGCCACTGAAAAGGCTTACGCGCTGTACGGTTATTTGATTGCAGTTTTTGCAACTCGCTCACCTTTGGCATGCCTTCAAGTGTTACAGTTGACTTATGAAGCAGATTGGCATCGACATTACTGACAGTATCAACTGAAGTTATTTTGGCTGTTGGGTCAAACATTTGAGGCTTATGATTTTGGGTTGGTTTCATAGGGTATGTTTCATTGAAAAGAGCATAAGAAATACATAAAAAATGCAAAAATAAATGCCGTGGCAGTGACCTGGCCGATTAAGTTTGTAAAACTGGTCAAAAAATATAGGCTAAAATATACAGGCTTTTAAGCTGATTGGGTCATTATACCAAACAACGACGCAGGCTAAAGCCAGTAAATTTGGTATATATTGGGTAACAGTGATACTTTCAATGACGAAAGACCACCAATCCATGTTACAATTTGCAAAATATTACAAAAAAGAAGCAATAATGCTTTAACGTAATTACATGTTAATTTAGTTCAGTTGAAGATAATTGCTTTTATCTCTACCCCAGGATGACCTTATATAAAAAGGAGTTGACATGCAGACAAATTCCGCAATGACAAGTAACTCCCCCATGCTATCAAAGATAGTGTGGTTACTTGTTGCAATTATTGGCGCAGTGGCATTAGGGACAATCGCCCTGCACCGCGGCGAAAGTATCAATGCGGTGTGGCTCGTCGCCGCTGCCGTGTGTTCGTATAGCATTGCTTATCGCTACTATAGCTTATTTATCGCCAAAAAAGTCTTTGAACTCAATCCCCGCCGCGTGACACCGGCTCACCGCCTAAAAGATGGCTTAGATTATGTTCCTACCAATAAATACGTCTTATTTGGCCACCACTTTGCTGCGATTGCTGGGGCAGGTCCTTTAGTCGGTCCTATCTTAGCGGCACAAATGGGTTATTTGCCAGGTACGCTATGGCTCATCATTGGGGTGGTATTCGCAGGTGCGGTACAAGATTTTACTGTACTATTTATCTCGACCCGCCGTGATGGCAAGTCACTGGGTGAAATGGCAAAAGACGAGCTGGGTACTTTTACGGGTATTACGGTGATGCTCGGTGCACTCGGCGTGATGGTCATTATTCTTGCCGTACTGGCACTGGTGGTGGTCAAGGCGCTAGCGCACAGTCCTTGGGGACTATTTACCATCGCGGCAACGATTCCTATCGCGCTACTGATGGGCATCTACATGCGCTATCTACGCCCAGGTAAAATCATGGAAGTGTCTATCATCGGTTTTGTGTTGATGATGGCGGCGATTGTATTTGGTGGCGATATTGCCAAAGACCCTGCGATGGCTGAACTGTTTACCTTGACAGGTACCCAGCTGACTTGGGCATTGATGATTTATGGGGTGGTAGCCTCGGTATTGCCTGTGTGGCTGCTGCTTGCGCCGCGTGATTATTTATCAACTTTTTTAAAAATAGGGGTAATTGTAGGTTTGGCACTAGCGATTGTCTTTACCATGCCAGAGTTAAAAATGCCCGCGGTTACCAAATTTATCGATGGTACAGGTCCCGTATTTAAAGGCGGGTTATTTCCGTTCTTGTTTATTACCATTGCTTGTGGTGCTATCTCTGGTTTTCACGCGTTGGTATCGAGTGGTACGACCCCAAAACTTGTGGACAATGAAGTAGATACTCGCGCCATTGGTTATGGTGGTATGCTCATGGAGTCGATGGTTGGTATCATGGCAATGATCTGTGCCACCATTCTTGACCCTGGCATGTATTTTGCGATTAATGCGCCAGCTGCGCTTTTAGGTACAACCCCAGAGACAGCGGCAGCCGCTATCCAAAAATTGGGGTTTGTAATTACCCCCGATGCGCTTACAACGCTAGCGCAGCAAGTGGGTGAGAGCTCAATCATCTCAAGGACAGGCGGTGCACCGACCTTTGCAATTGGAATGGCGCATATCCTATCGTCTATCTTTGGTAGTACGGCGATGATGGGGTTTTGGTATCACTTTGCGATTTTATTTGAAGCCTTGTTTATTTTGACTGCAGTCGATGCAGGGACGCGTGCTTGTCGTTTTATGGTACAAGACACCATCGGCATCGTGGTGCCGTCGGTGCGTAATTCAACCAATCTCGGCGTGCATTTGCTTGCGACTTTGATTGCAGTCGCCGCTTGGGGCTTCTTTGTTTACCAAGGCGTGATTGATCCGCTTGGGGGCATTAACTCATTGTGGCCGCTATTTGGCATCGGTAACCAAATCTTGGCAGCGATGGCATTGACCCTAGGCACTGCAGTTTTATTTAAAATGAAAAAACAAAAATATGCTTGGGTCACTGTAGCACCCACGGTTTTCTTATTGATTACCTGTTTGACGGCAGGTTGGCAAAAAATCTTCCATGAAAACCCAGCGATTGGTTTCTTAGCACAAGCACAAAAATACAGCGCCGCGATTGCCAAAGGTGAAGTGTTAAAACCTGCCAAAACCTTGGATGAGATGCAAACCATCGTATTCTCAAACTATGTGAATGCCGTGCTTTGTGGCTTCTTTATGATTGTGATGATTGTCATGATTTTCGGTACCATTCGCGCATTAACAAAAGCCTTGGCAAGTGATAAACCTACCGTGGTTGAAGGTGAGGCGATTTATGAAGATCCAAAACCCTTGAATATTTCTGCACCGCATTAGTGAAAAATTACCAGCAATTGCACAATATTGTATTGTGCAATTGCTTTGATTTCACCAAAACCATGCTGGGCAGATAGAAGGAGAGTCACATGAGTAATAACGCGTTAATCGCCAACTTGATTAAAATGACCTTGAAGGCGCAAAAGGAGGTAATTTTTAGCCCAAAAAATATGACCCGCCTAATCACGCTGGTCAAACGGATGCAACAAAGCTTTCGTTTGATGGTCGGTGTCCCTGATTATGCGACCTACGTCAGCCACATGCAGGAGCAGCATCCTGACCTAGAGCCGATGGATGAAAAGACCTTTTTTCGCTACTGCGTCGATGCGCGCTACCCGAGTAATGGCGGTAGCATGAAGCGATGTCCTTGCTAATTCTATAAATCGGTAAAAAACAGTCTAAAATTAGGCTGTTTTTTTTATCAAAAATTGAATTGTTAATTTTTGTAAATATTGCCAATGATTGTCGGCAAAAATGACCCAAGCTTTATACACAATCGCCCGTTGGCAGGTCTGGTCGCAGTGTGTGTAGGCTCTGATATCATGCACCCTTTAGGCGGTTTATTGTTTCATTTTTCATGATTGCAAGTTGGCAGTCGCCCATGGATTTGGACATTGCATTCAGATACCGCTTTGCGATAGTTAAAGCTTCGCCATCATGTAAAATTTGCATATTTTAATTTTCGGGTTGGACTAAATTTAGATAAAGCTGATAATTTTCTGCATCAAAACAGACAAAGATAATGTCTTCAAATTCATTATTTTCGTTTTGCTTGACGAAATCTTTTACGGTGTTTACCGCAATTTGTGCGGCTTGTTGTTTTGGAAAACGATACACACCCGTTGAAATATTGGGAAAAGCAATGGTTTTAACGCCGTTTTGCTCAGCAAGTTTCAGCGATTCGGTGTAACAGCTTGCAAGTAGCGCTGACTCATTTGACTGTCCGCCATGCCAAACAGGTCCGACGGTGTGAATCACATATTTGGCGGGTAAATTCCCTGCAGGGGTAATCACGGCTTTGCCAGTAGGACAACCGCCTTGCTCATCATGAATCACTCGACAAGCCGCAAGCAGTGACGTGCCTGCTTTACGGTGAATAGCGCCATCAACCCCGCCGCCACCGAGCAATGAATTGTTGGCAGCGTTGACAATCGCATCAACAGCTAGGGTCGTAATATCTTGTTGTACGACACGGATTTGCATGCTTGTACTCCTTATGATTTTTAACATTTTAAATGTTCGTTTCTTTTGATGGTTTTTTTGGGTTATTTTTTTGTTTGCGAGTAGGATTCCTCGGCCAATTTTTCAAACCGCTCTTTGTCTTTATGGAGTTCATGTTTCGCGGTGGTCATATCGCTATCAAATAAGCTTTCGAGTTCTTGAATCGCCGATTGTGCTGAGGCAATCATCTCGGCTTCATCTTCATAGATGGCGCGCTGCCGTTCAATCAACGCGTCATCATAATCGCGGAACATTTGCACGGTTTTTCGGGCAGTTTGTGGTGCCATGCCCAATACTTCCAAGGTTTCGCGTGACATATCCAGCGAAGATAGGTAGGTTTCTCGCCAAATATACTTAACCCCCGCATCGCGCAAACGATAATAATGCTCACGGTTTTTGGCACGTGCCAAGATGGTCAGATGCGGATAATTGCGTACGGCATAATCGGCCACCGTTGCAGACAGCTCGATATCACCAATGGCAATAATAAAAACTTTGGCTCGCTGAAGCCCTGCTGCGCGTAGGATCTCGGGATTTTGGGGATTGCCATAGTATACTTGGTTACCAAATTTGCGGACGAAATCGACTTGGTTGGCAGATTTTTCAATCGCGGTAAATTCAATATTGTGCATACGTAGCACACGACCGATGATTTGCCCGACACGTCCAAATCCTGCAATCACCACTGCGTGCTCATGGTTGGGTATTTTGTCGTATTCTTTACTGGGCTTAGCTTTGGCAAATATCGGATTGCCAATTTTTTCCAGTAATAAAAATGCCAGTGGCGTCATTGCCATTGAGACAGTCACCACAAGGTTTAGAATATTTTGTTGTTCACGGGTTAACAGATGCTGGGCGGTCGCCACGCTAAAGAGTACAAACGCAAATTCCCCGCCTTGCGCTAGCGTCACCCCAAGACGGATACTGCTTTCGTTTTTGTTGCCCATGAGCCGCGCAATGATTGTCAGCACCACAAACTTAATGAGCATCAGCAATACTGCCAAACCAATGATGAGTAAGGGCTTGGCGACAATTAATTTGACGTTGGTGAGCATACCAACTGACATAAAAAACAGCCCAAGCAGCAACCCCTTAAATGGCTCAATACTCGCCTCTAACTCGTGGCGGTATTCGGAGTCAGCCAGTAGCACCCCGGTTAAAAATGCCCCAAGTGCCATTGACAAGCCTATATAATTCATCAATAGCGACACACCCAGTACGATAAATAACGCCGTGGCGGTGAGCAGCTCGGTGGCGTTACTAGAAGCCACAAACTTAAAGAAAGGACGTACCACAAACCGACTGACAAATATCATGCCAGCAAAAATACTGATGACTTTGGCAAAATAAATCCAATCGTAATTTTGCTCTTGCGCGCCTGACAAAAATGGCAATGCGGCAAGTAAAGGAATAACCGCGATATCTTGAAACAATAAAATAGTGAAGGCTTGCTGACCATGCGTGGTGGCAAGCTGCTTTTTTTCACCCAGTAACTGCAACACAAACGCCGTTGATGACAGCGCCAAGCCAAAACCGATGACAAAGCTATTTGATAGCCGAATATCTAAAAAATACCACGATAGCAGCATCAGCACCACGCCCGTGACAATCACCTGCAGCCCGCCTAACACAAAAATCTGTTGCCTAAGTGCCCAAAGCCGAGAGGGCTGTAGCTCTAAACCAATAATAAATAATAGCAGCACGACCCCAAATTCAGAAAAATGCAGCAAATCATCGGGGTTACCCGCAACTTTCAAAAAACTTGGACCCAGCAATAAGCCTGTAAACAAATAACCCAATACCGTGGCGATACCAAAACGCTTCGCAAGCGGTATCAAAATCACTGCCGCACCCAAAAAGATAGTTGCGTCAAGCATCATAGAACTATCAGCACTGGCAGCAAGCACAAACATACAAAACCTCAATTATTTTTAATTTTTGACAAAAATTTTCCAAATCCCGTTATCGGCAATGGCATTTTTATAGGCGTCATTGCGTTTTTTACGGGGAGTTTGCCGACTGTCCACCACTTTAAAGTCTGCTAATGTTTGAATAACCAAACCTGTGCGATAAAAACGAATCCGTTCAGGCTCTAGCAATTCACCTTTGGGATTGCGACAAAACACATAAGCACGTAAATCAATAAATTCACGATGCGCCACCAGCCGCACGTCTTCGCCTTTGGCTAGGGCATTTTCCATCGCCATCAACTGCGCATCCTCATACGGACCGCATTTTTCAACCAGTGCACCCACTGACCCAAAATTTTTGGATTCTTTGGCTTTGGTACGAGTCAAATGTAGTTTTTGCACATGATAAATAAACTGCGGTATCTCAAGGCTTGCGGGTAATGGCAGATAATCAGGCGGCAATCCTGCTGAAGGATAAAACCCTTTGGCGCGATCAATCAGAGCTTGCCAGGTTTGCTCATAGCTTTGCACCTCTGCCAAATTGCCTGCATAAATAGGCAAATCTTGAATTTGGGTGAGATAGGGCGGCGGAAAAAAATTATCCCGAAACTGGGCAATATCGGCTTGCAAGGTAGAGAGCAATAACTTGATCTGTTTTTTATGCGCCTTTTCATCGACCAGCAGTGCTGAGGGATTGCCATTATCTGAGTTGTCTGAGCCATCAGATTGGATAAGATGCAAGTTGGGTGCCACGAAAGGTGCAGAACGGTGTGTCATACGCGTTTACCTCCAGTAAGCTAATGATTTTTATATAGATTTAATAGAAACTTAATATAGATATTAAATACAGATGTTTAATTATTTAGCAAGCGTTTAGCAAACAAGGCTTGCCACAGCAGGGTGCTGATTCATCCTAACATATTTAGCCTAAGTAATGCGCACAATTAAGCAATTAATCGTAAGAAAAATTAAGCAAGCAAACAGCAAACCCCACAAAACAAAAACTAAAAACGCTCAGCGGCAACATCGACTTTTTGGCACCTTGGGTCAAAAAGTCGGTTAGTGCGCGTGCGCATGGACAGGGGGTGCGCTAGTAATATCACAATTAAACTGCGCGGAGTGCGCATGCAAATCACTCTCAAATTGCAGCGTACTGTGCCCAATGCCTAAATGCTGTAACTCGTGTTGTAAGTCTGATAATAGTGCATCAGTCTGCTGTAGGGTAAGCGAGCTTGGGACAATGATATGACAAGATAAACTATGTAAGCCGCTGGTAATCGTCCAGACATGTAAATCATGAACCGATAACACGTTTGGGTGGCCAGAGAGGGTTTGGATAATAACGCTTTGGTCAATATGATTGGGCGCGCCTTCCATCAAAATATGGGCGGCATTTTTGACGACAGCATAACCACTGCGAACAATCAGTAGCGCCACCAAAATACTCACTGCCGCATCTGCCCACACCCAGCCAAACAGCATAATCACAATAGCAGCAATAATCGCAGCCACCGAGCCTAGCAAGTCACTTAATACATGTAAATAAGCGCTTTTCATATTGAGATTATCAGTATCACCACCGTGCATCAGTTTGGCGACCACCAAATTGACGATAAGCCCAATAGTACTGATAACTAGCATACTCGTGGTGGCGATTTGTGGCGGCTGCTGAAAACGCAGCACGGCTTCATACACAATACCTGCACTGATAATCAGTAGCGTCAGACCATTGATAAGCGCAATCAAAATCTCAAAACGGCGATAACCAAAAGTTTTATGGGAGGTAGCAGATTTTTTACCGATGATAAATGCAAACAAAGTCATGGCAAGTGACACCGCATCACTAAACATATGACCTGCATCTGATAACAACGCCAAACTGCCGGTAATATAACCGCCGATGACCTCAACAATCATATAGCTTGCAATGATGGCAAACGCTATCGTGATGATACGCTGATTATCCGTATGGCTGTGGCTGTGACTGGGGCTGTGGTCAGCGTCCTCATGGTGTTGATTGTTGCCATGACCATGCGCATTAGGGTGCTCATGATGCGGGTCATGAGGGTCGACAAGGTGCGTGTCAGTAGGCTGCTTTGAATCTTGAAGCGGTTTTGGGGTCATTGTTATTTACTTACACTAATTAATGGTAAAAATTAGCTAAATTGTAGCCCAATCAGCGAGTTGAAAAAAGCCCATTTAAACATCAGCGTGAAATAAGCGCTTTAGCAAAAGCAATGGTTTTGCAAGTCATGTTAAGACCAACTCATTGGATCAATGTCAATCGATAGTCTGGCATACTTTGCCGATGGCAACGCAATTGTCTGTCGCCACCAGTCCGACAATAGCTGCTGGCGAACGTGGCGTGTTTTGGTCAAAATTAATAAATGCGAGTGATAGCGACTGTTTTTCTTTGCCATCGGCGCATCCACCGGGCCATTAATGGCAATACCCAAGGCTGTCATGTGCTGGCGTGATGGCAGCAGCGCAATTGCTTGATGCAAAATTTGCTGATTGTTTTCTAACGATTTGCTTTCCACCCGTACCAAACAAGCGTAAGTCAATGGCGGCAATCCCAACATGCGCCGCTCAACCAATAATTGCTGGGCAAAACTCAGATATCCTTCACGTACCAAAGTCAGTAACGCCGGATTTTCAGGTTGCAGGGTTTGTATCAGTACCAGACCTGCTTTATCGGCACGACCTGCACGACCTGCCACTTGGATAATCAGCTGGGCGGTATGCTCAGGTGAGCGAAAATCTGAGGATAAAAAACCACGGTCAGCATTGGGGATTGCCACCAAGGTCACATTGGGGAAATGATGCCCTTTTGCCACCATTTGCGTGCCCACCAAAATGGCTTTGGGGTTATCAGCAATACGCTGATACACTTGCTCCCAACTGTTTTTTTTACGCGTGGTATCGCGGTCAATCTGAATCACAGGCACATCGGGGAAAAGCTCAGTTAACCCTTCAACCATCCGCGCCGTACCCATGCCCACAGGGTCAAGATTGCTACTACCACAGCTGGGGCAATGTGTCGGGATGGCCTGTTGCCAATCGCAGTGGTGGCATTTTAGCATTGCCACTGGCTGAAAATGCACTGTCAAATGCGCATCACAGCGCGGGCAGTCTGCTTGCCAACCGCAAGCATCACACAATAAGATGGGCGCGTAGCCACGACGGTTTAAAAATACCAATACTTGCTCATCTTTATCTAACGTTTGCCGAATGGCTTGAATTAAGCTTTGCGCCAAACCGTTTTGCCATGCTTGTTGGCGCGCATCAATCAGCTGCATGATGGCAGGTTTGGCATCGCCTGCACGCTGGGTCAAAGTAAGCTCGGTGAGTTTACCTTGTTGTACCAGATATAGGCTTTCAAGCGATGGCGTCGCGGTGCCCAAAATCACCGGACAATTAAGCTGAAACCCCCGATAGAGCGCCACATCACTGGCGTGATAGCGCAGAGAGTCTTGCTGTTTGTAAGATTGGTCATGCGACTCATCGACAATAATCAGCCCTAAATTGGCAAATGGGTATAACACTGACGAACGCGTACCGATAATAATTTGCGCATAGCCCAGTCGGCATTGTTGCCAGCCATCAAGCCGCACGGTGTCATTAAGTCCCGAATGTAGCATCAATACTTGGGCTTCAAATCGTTGGGCAAATCGCTGTCTGGTCTGTGGGGTCAGCCCAATTTCTGGCACTAAGATAAGCACTTGTTTGCCTTGTGCCAGTACCGTTTGCATCACTTGCAAATACACTTCGGTCTTGCCACTTCCCGTAATGCCATTGAGCAAAAAACCTTCATAGTGTGGCTGCTGGCAGGCATGGGTGATTTTTTGCACCGCTTGTTGTTGCTGCAAATTTAAGGTGAGCGGCGTGGTGGCAAGCTTAGCAAGCTTGGGTAAAGATGGCATTTGATAAACAGGCGCAATCAGACCTTTCTGCTCAAATTTTTTTAAATAAGCGGGTTCAACGCCATGGTCTATCAGCGCAAACTCAGTTACAAGCTTTGTGTCATTGCTATGCGAATTGCCATGCGAGTTGATGACCAATTCACATAAAGCAAATTGTTGGCGTTGTTTTTTTGCAGTGGCGGAAAAATCCTCGTCAGTGGCATCGCGTAGTTGTTGCCAACATAATTGTCGGTAGTCGAGTGTCATTCCTTGGCGAATTAACGTCGGCAGCATGACAGAAAACACATCGCCAAGCGGATAGCAGTAATAAGCAGACAGCCAATAAGCGAGTTTTAACAATGCCTCATCGACAATCGGCAGCTCATCAAGTATGTCCAATACAGGTTTAATGGCATTTTGCGTAAGCTGACTGTGCTCAATATGCGCCACCACAATGCCGACCAATTTGCGCGCACCAAACGGTACTCGGACGCGGCAGCCAATCGCGGGCAACGCATCGCCCACAACGCGATAATCGAACACCGAATCAATGGGGACAGGTAAGGCAACTTGGATTAGCATATTATAAGTTTTATTCATTTTCTGATATTATCCTATATACCAAGCAAATTTACCAAAAATATTAGAATGAAAAATAAAAGAGTAGTTTTAAATGAAACTTAAATTTTTATTGAGCCTTACGATTCTTTTAATTTCAGCATGTAGTCAAGCAACTAATGAAAATTCAGAAATTGCTTCAGATTCAAAGATTGTTTTGATAGGGGATGAGATTCGTAACCAAGTATTGGCAGACTGCATGAAGACATTAGTATGTGTGGAGAATGATAAACAGAAACTTATCACGCCACCTGAAAATGCTGATGCTGTTACCACTGGTCAATATACTAATCAAGCCCAAGAAGTGGTCTTAATAGTTGATGCCAAAACTGGACCTTTGCCTATCACTAGAGAACATATACTCATATCACGGCAGACTAAAGCGCCTAAGATGTCAGTGTTATTCGTTGACTCTGAAATGATTGATGATAAAGAATTAATGGATATGGAAGTAGATGAAATCAAAAACTCGATAGCATCTTATGACATGCAAGATCAACTCACAAACATGTATTTTGGTAAACAAGGTTTGAAACAGTTATTAAACGACACTAAGCAAGTGACCAATAAAGACAAACCAACATTTGAAACAAAAACAACTCATATTCAAGCACAAATTTATAATATGACAAAAGAAGAATTGGGAGTGCCGCTAAAAAATAGCAGTGAGGTGCTGGTTTGGATAAGCGGTCAAATAACCAAAGCAAAAGTAATTGCAACACACAATATAGCCCAAGGAGAAATTGCGGATATAGAGTTAGAGTTTGAAAACCCAGTTTATACCAGTTTAGCAGAAAGATTTTTTATTCAAGTTGATAATAGAATTGTAGCGGCAGGCGTGTTAATTGGAATGAAATAAGAACTTATCAAATCATTTTAATAAGTTCTTAAATCTGATGAATATTTAGTCTAAATATAAAATCGCTTCAATTTCGACTACCGCACCTTTTGGTAAGGCAGCGACTTGTACGGCAGCACGGGCAGGGTAAGGCGCAGTTAGGCGCGCCGCAAATATCTCATTTAAGGCAGAAAAATCTGCCAAATCGGTGAGCGAAACATTAAACTTCACCACATTGGCAAGCGAACCACCTGCGGCTTGGCAGATAGCATCGATGTTTGACATGACTTGGTTGGTCTGATTAACAAAGCCATCGGCTAGGGTCATGCTGTTTGGGTCAAGTCCGATTTGACCTGAAATATAGACAGTCTTATCAACTTTCACGGCTTGTGAATAAGTGCCTACCGCAGCAGGCGCATTGTCAGTATGAATGATGTCACGGCTCATATTATTTCCTATTACAGTATGATGGGTTTATAAAATATCTTTATTTTTTGGTGCAGACGTGTTTTGGCTCTGAGAAAGTAGCACTTCGTCATTCCATTGATACAGTCTTACAATATTGGGGTAGCCCAAGAAGGTACGTAGGCGCTGAATTAAGCTTGCGATCTGGTCACGACTTTGCACCACTACAAACAGCAAGGTATAGCCATTACGCTGTTCGATATATTCAAAACCCGACTGAGTATCGCGCACAATAAAGATTAAATCGCTGATTTGCTCATCGGTCAAGTTTTGATTAATTTTTAGCGCAGCATCAAAATAAATACGCTTGGATACCTCATCGTCACTGCTCGATACTCGCCAATGTAGCGGAATCACTTGGTATTCATTGACACGGCGAATTTCATCAATTGAAAAACATTTATGTCGATGCACCACCAAGCCATTTTTTGAAATATGCCCGACAATCGGGTCGCCATACACAGGATGACAACAACTGGAAAAATTCATCTCCATATTGGCGGCATCCGCAATCAAGCTTTGCGGTTGGTTAGCGGCATGGGCGCTGGCTTGGTTTTTGGCAAGCTGCTCTTGGGTCAATAAGCGCGAAACGGCAATCTGCGGCAGCAATTTACCTGTGGTAAACTCCGTAAAGAACGCACTTTTATCCTGTAAGCCACGCCAATCAAGTAGCAATTGCCATTGTTCATCACTCACATCAGCGAGTGAAAGATTTTGCGTTTTAAGCGCGCGCTCAAAGGCGGTTTTACCTTCGTGCTCTTTTTGCTCAGGATTTAAGCCTTTTAACCATTCAAACAACGCACGCCGCGCTTTATTGGTTGCCACAAAACCCAGCCACTCCGCTTTTGGAATCGCATTGGGGTCGGTATGAATTTTGACCCTATTGCCAGTTTTCAAAATCGTACCCAGTTTGGCTTCTACGCCATTGATCTCAGCGCCCGTTGCGCGGTTACCGATATGGGTACTGATAGTATAGGCAAAGTCAAGCGCTGTGGAGCCGCGCGGCAACTCATAGGCATCACCGTTTGGGGTATAGCAAATAATTTTACGTTCGTGAAGATAGTCAATCAGTTTATCGACCACCGTCACCGCATCGGATGGCTGCTCTTCGATATCGCTTTCATTGTCGGCAATCAAGTTTTGCAGATTGCGTAGAGAAGCCTGAATCACCGACTGGCTAAGAGGCGATGCTGCTTCACCCATCAAAATCCCTAAACGGGTGGTTTTGAGCATGGTTTTAGTCAGAATGACCACTTTGATGGTGTCATGGTCGTTTTTATAAGTGATGGTAAATGATTGGTTGCCCCCCGCACGTGGATGGCGGATATTGTCTTCGATACACTCAGGCGCAATTTGGTATTTATTGATAAAATACTTGGCGATTTGGTCGCAGTCTTCCACTTTATCCATGACTAGCATAAATTCATAATGCCACAGCAAATCGGTGATTTCGCCGCGGTTTTTAAAAATCTGGCGAAACAAGGTCACGCGGTTATCGACATCTTTGACATAACCTTTAACATCCAGTCGGCTCAAAACGATATTTAAATAGTTATGAATAGCTTCTTGTTGAAAGGTGCGCCCCAAACCATGCTGCATAAGCTTATCTGATAACTTGTTATACATAGGCGCATTTAGGCTGCGATAACATAAAATCTCGATATAGTCGGCTAAATCATTAAGCCCCAGGGTACGAGCAAACGGCACATAAAAATCCAACGTTTCTTGTGCGGTTGCCTGTTGTTTTTTCTCAGGCACCGCTTCGATGGTGGTCATATTGTGCAGGCGGTCTGCCAATTTGACAATCAACACCCGCGGGTCTTCTAGCGTTGCGGTAATAATGCGATAAAAAGTCGCGGCTTTATTGATGTGTTTTTCATTGGAGGATTTTAATTTGGTGACACCATTGACGATTTGGGCAACTGGCTTGCCAAACTCTCGGGTCAAATCTTCTTCAGTGGTAGGCGTATCTTCCACGGTATCATGCAAAATCGCCGCCACAATGGTATCGACATCCATACGAAAACTACCCAAAATCTCCGCTACCGCCATAGGGTGGGTGATATAAGGCTCGCCAGATTTGCGTTTATCTTTGATATGGGCTTGGTCGCCAAAGGCACAGGCTTTGAGAACAATTTGCTGTTCGTCATCATCCAAATAATCCAATACACGCATTAGGTCAAACTGTGCAATATCCACATCAGGATGGCTTAATTTTGGTAAAGTTGATATATTCAAAAATGCGCCCTCAACGTACGATCGATAGGTTTAACCTGCTAAAAAATTCATATTGTCCTGGTCAGCAGTTAACTCTATCATAAAAAACGGTTGGATAAAAATAGCTGGTATCAAACCAGCTAAAGTTAGTAAAAACGTATTATAAAGATATCTTAATTATTCGCAAAATTACCGTGAATTGTCAAGCTAAGTTACATATAATTCCACGTTTAATTCAACTAAAAAGTCACCTAAAAAAGGTGACTCTTTATAAAATAATAGTCGCTAACTATTAACAGTGGCTTAAGCTAGCGTTAGAATCCATGACCACTTGAAATGCTCAAATCAACATGGTGAAATTTGTTAGGCAATTCGCGCTCAGGTTGGTTTAAGATTTCTTTAGTCACAAGGCCATCAGCGATTTCGCGCAGGGCAAGTACGGTTGGTTTATCATTTTCACGCTCAACCATAGGTTCTGATACACCGCGTGCGATTTGGCGCGCACGTTTACTGGCAACAAGAATCAAATCAAAACGGTTGTGGATATTTTCTAGACAATCTTCTACAGTGACACGTGCCATGACTATGGTTATCCTATTCAAAACTAAAAAAGTAATTGATTATTTTAACAAAATTAAACCCATATTGCCAGTGACAATGCACTAATCCAAGATTTTTAACCCTGCTTTGTTCTCACGTTTTGGACGTTGTGCTTCGGTGGACTCCGCTGGTTGACTGGCGTTGATTTCAGATTGCGGCGCATTATCGTATTCCGTTGGGTCAAAGAACATGCCTTGTGAATTTTCTCTGGCATAAATCCCCATCACCGCTTGCATCGGTACCCATAATTCTTGCGAAACACCGCCAAATCGCGCATGAAAATGAATAAAATCATTATTAATGACCAAATTACCTGTGGCACGGCTGGCGATATTAAGTACGATACGACCATCTTGCACATATTCGACAGGCACGGTGACATTGGGCTGTGTCGTATCGACCATGATATGTGGGGTCAGGTTATTGTCTTCAAGCCATTCAAAAATAGCGCGTACCATATAAGGGCGAGTCGGGGTGAGTTGAAAGTCGTTTTCCATGGTGATTCTCTTATTTTAATGATTACTATTTTAAACTAGTTTTAAAGGTTGGGCGATTAAACATCCGCTCCATATATTGATACAACGGACGGCACAGGTGCAGCGGCAATTCAATACCCATGGGTTTTAAGCGATATAAAATTGATGACAAAATGCAATCACATATACCCATGGTATCTGAAAGAAAAAAAGCTTTATGGGCAAACAGCGGCGCTATGGTAACAAGAGATTCAGTCAGTTGCTTTCTTGCAATCTTTGCTTGATTGACATCTAAGGTATCCTTATGGGTCAATAGCGTATCTGCTAATTTAATCCAATCTTTCTCAATGCGCCACCATAATTGACGGTATTGTGCCTTTTCAATCGGATTTTCAGGTAGCAGTTTGTTCTGGTGATAGCGCTCTTCAAGGTATTCAAAAATAATGCGATTGTTATATAAAATCAATTCACGATGAATAAATACCGGTAGCGTGTTGTAAGGATTGATATCAGGTAAATCTTCGGCAAAATCCTCATCATCACGAATGTTCGTCTCACTAAATTCTATTTTTTTCTCAAGTAAAACCAGTCTTAATTGGTGACTTAGGTAGCCATCATCGGCATAAATCAACGGGGTGTTCGAAGTAGGGGTCAACATAGTTAAAAATAATAAGCTGTATCAGCGTAAAGGATAAGCCTAGCTTAAAATGACTGAATTAGCAATAACTGTCAAAGTTATCATACCAATCAAGCAATAAATGCGCATAAAAAAAGGCAGCCTAAGCTACCTTTTTTTATATCAACCCTTATTTAACGTCTTTCCAAAATTCTTTATTGAGTAAGTACACTGGAATTAATAACGCAAGTAAGAATAAGATGACCCAAAAACCATATACTTTACGTTGGTGCGCTTGCGGCTCTGCCATCCACGCCATAAAGTTGACGATATCACCAATATTACGACGATATTCTTCTTTTGAGGTGTTCATTTGCATATCATGAAGGACGAACGGCATGGCAACATTCGGCAGTACGATATTGTTGGCACCCCAAGGACGACTTGGATCTTCATAGAAGGCTAACAAGTACGTATAAACCCAATCATTACCACGTAGACGGGTTTCAAGTGACAAGTCAGGTGGCTGGGCACCAAACCAAGCCTTTTGAAGCTCTGGGTCTACGCCTGCATTGATATGGTCACCGACTTGGTCAGTGGTCAGCATCAAGTATTTTTCCACCAACTCTTTTGGAATGTCCAAGTCTTTGTACATTTTTGAGTAGCGAACATACTGTGCTGAGTGACAGCCTGCACAGTAACTCATGAATAATGAGGCACCACGTTGAATAGACGCTTTATTGGTCAAATCTACAGGGGCGGTTTCACACGCCAAATGCGCTTCTTTACCATCAACTGTTTTATAAGTGCCACAGCCGCCTTCGCTAGCTTGTGCGGCTGTCGCGCCCAAACCTAATGCAACTGTCAAACCCAATCCAGCAACTAATTTTTTAACCGCTTTCATTAGTGACCTCCAGTTACACGTTCAGGTGGCTGTTTGCAAGTTTCAATCGATGTATAGATTGGCATTAGCAAGAAAAACAAGAAATACAAAATAGTACAAATACGTGCCACAATCGTTGCAGTATCACTTGATGGAATTACCCCTAAGTAGCCTAAGATCAAGAAACTAACAACAAAGATAGCAAGTGCAATTTTTGACAAAATACCTTTATAACGCATTGAACGCACGGGCGATTTGTCTAACCAAGGCAATACAAATAAAATAGCAATTGATGCTGCCATCACAATAACACCCGGCAGGGCTGAACCAAACATAGACGGGGTTGCACGTAACATCGCATAAAAAGGCGTATAGTACCAAACAGGGGCAATGTGAGCAGGTGTCTTAAGTGGGTTTGCTGCTTCAAAGTTTGGTGGCTCAAGGAAGAAACCGCCGCCTTCTGGGAAGAAGAATACCACGGTAAAGAAAACGATAAAGAATACCACGATACCAATCATATCATGCACGGTGTAGTACGGGTGGAAAGCCACACCATCAAGGGGTACACCATTTTTATCTTTAAGTTTTTTGATATCGATACCATCTGGGTTATTAGAACCAACATGGTGTAATGCTACCAAGTGAACAAATACCAGAC
Source organism: Moraxella sp. CTOTU48841 (assembly GCF_032061225.1). NCBI lineage: Bacteria > Pseudomonadati > Pseudomonadota > Gammaproteobacteria > Moraxellales > Moraxellaceae > Moraxella > Moraxella sp. CTOTU48841. The sequence continues at coordinate 529,077 of NZ_DAMBFQ010000001.1, read as the reverse complement.
CCACTAAAATCAAAGGAATCGCAACAACGTGTAACGCGAAGAAGCGGTTTAGGGTAATACCCGAGATGATATAGTCACCTTTTACCCATTCTCCCAATGCATCACCAATAAATGGAATCGCTGCTGGTAAGTTTAAAATAACCTGCGCACCCCAGAAAGACATATTACCCCAAGGTAATAAGTAACCGAAGAAACCTTCTGCCATTAAGCACAGATAGATACCCATACCGATGAGCCAAACCAGTTCACGGGGTTTTTGGTATGAACCATACAACAAGCCACGGAACATATGCAGATACACGACCACGAAGAATGCCGAGGCACCAGTTGAGTGCATATAACGGATTAACCAACCACCTTGTACATCACGCATAATGTATTCTACAGAAGCAAATGCGCCTTCTGCACTTGGGTTGAACATCATGGTTAGCCAAATACCTGTCACTAACTGATTGACCAATACCACCATAGATAACACGCCAAAGAAGTACCAAAAGTTGAAATTCTTTGGTGCGTAATACTTTGACATATGGTATTCATAAGTTTCTGTCGCTGGAAAGCGCGCATCCACCCAATGCATAAATTTCTTTGCACTCATATTATGCCCCCACCGTTAAGATAGTACCGCTGATGCTATACTCAGGAACTGGCAAATTACGAGGCGCAGGTTGACCCTTAAAAACACGGCCAGCTAAGTCATACTTTGAGCCGTGACAGGGGCATAAAAATCCGCCAACCCAGCTGCTGCCACCCAAATCTGCTGCGCCGACATCAGGACGATAACCTGGCGCACAACCTAAGTGAGTACAAACCCCTTCACACACTAGAACTTCACTATTGTCTTTTGAGCGGCTATTATTTTTGCAGTAGTCAGGTTGTAATGAACCTTCTGATTTTGGATCGGCAAGTGATGATTCTACTTTTGATAAATTATCCATCATCTCTTTGGTACGTTTGACAAGATAAATTGGTTTACCACGATATTTGATAACAATCATTTGTCCTGCTTCGAGTTTGCTTAGGTCTTGGCTAACAGGTGCGCCCGCAGCTTCTGCTTTTGCACTTGGATACCATGAACGCACAAACGGCGTAGCAATAGCAGCGACACCGACTGCGCCCATAGCGGCAGTGGATGCGATTAAAACTCTTCGACGCTTAACGTCGACGCCTTCGGCATGGCTCATTAAGAACTCCTCCAGATTAATGAAGTGGGTAACCATATTCCCACACTGGGTTTGTGGCTATTGTAAATCAGTTGTTACAGAATTGCCACCTTAGCTGTGCCTAAATTACGCTAATTTTGCTATTTTATGCTATTTTTGCAATAAAATAAATTACCTAAGGTAAATAAAAAAGACCCTTGCGGTAAACAAGAGTCTTTTTTGTAAACGCCAAAAAACGCGGTCGATACGAGAATTTCGACCACGAAAAATATTAACGTTTTGAGAATTGGGGACGTTTACGTGCTTTACGTAAGCCCAATTTTTTACGTTCAACTTCACGCGCGTCACGAGTCACAAAGCCCGCTTCTTTAAGCGCTGGTTTTAAGGTTTCGTCTGACTCGATCAATGCACGGGTAATACCGTGGCGAATCGCGCCCGCTTGACCATTGATACCGCCACCTTTTACAGTCACATAAATATCATATTTGCTAGCAACATCTAGTAATTCTAAAGGTTGACGAACAACCATTACTGATGTTTCACGACCAAAGTATTGATCAAGTGGCTTACCATTGACGACGATGTTACCTGTACCCGCAGATAAGAACACACGAGCTGTTGAAGTTTTACGACGACCTGTACCGTAATTGCGTTCCATGTGTTACTCCTTAGATATCTAATACTTGAGGTTGTTGAGCAGTATGAGGATGCTCAGTACCTGAGTAAACTTTTAACTTTTTAATCATCGCATAGCCCAATGGGCCTTTTGGCAACATACCTTTAACCGCTTTGTTAAGTACGTCAGCAGGTTTGTGTGCGATAAGTTTGGTAAAGTTAGTCTCTCTGATACCACCTGGGTAACCGGTGTGACGGTAGTATTTTTTGTCTTGCGCTTTTTTACCAGTCACGGCAACTTTCTCAGCATTAATCACAACGATATAATCGCCTGTGTCAACGTGAGGGGTGTAAGAAGGCTTATGCTTGCCACGTAAGCGTGATGCGATTTCGCTCGCCAAGCGACCTAATGTTTTACCTTCAGCGTCGACGATGTACCAATCGTGTGTCACTTCATGTGGTTTAGCACTGATAGTTTTCATGTTTAAAAACCTTTTTGAGTTAATAGTTGAGAGTGAGTGTCTGGGAAACGAGGGCTCTCAAAATTACGAACGCATATTATAAGGATTAAGATAGTGACTTGCAATACAAGTCAAGCGTTTTTAAAAAATAAACTTGCAAAAATAGGCAACTAAAATTGCCTATTTGTATCAATCATATTATGTCAATCAGCCTATGAGTGCATGATTTATACATTAAATCTAAAGTGCATGACGTCGCCATCTTGCACGATGTAGGTTTTACCTTCGAGGCGAGATTTACCTGCCGCTGCCGCGCCTTTTTCACCGTTGTATTCAATAAAATCATCAAACGCAATCACTTCGGCACGGATAAAACCACGCTCAAAGTCGGTATGAATCACGCCTGCTGCTTCAGGAGCAGTGGCACCGACTTTGACCGTCCAAGCGCGTACTTCTTTGACCCCTGCGGTAAAATACGTTTGCATATTAAGCAGCTCATAACCTGCGCGAATCACACGGTCAAGCCCTGCCTCAGTCATACCCATACTTTCTAAAAACTCTTGTTTTTCATCTTCATCCAGCTGGGCGATTTCAGATTCGATTTGGTTGCATAGCGCGACCACTAGCGCATCATCTTTTGCCGCAAATTCCCGTACTTGGTCAAGATAAGGGTTGTTGTCAAAACCATCCTCGCTCACATTGGCAATGTACATGGTCGGTTTTAGGGTGATTAAACCATAGCTACGGATGATTTTTTTCTCATCGTCATCCAGATTTGCCATACGTGCAGGCTTACCATCGGCTAAATATGGCTCAATTTTGTTAAACACATCCAGCATGGCTTTGGCGTCTTTATCACCGCCTTTGGCTTTTTTACCGACATTGATAATCGCACGGCTCACTGCTTCAAGGTCAGCTAGCGCAAGTTCGGTGTTGATGGTTTCGATATCGGATAATGGGTTGACGCGTCCATCGACGTGAATCACGTTGTCATCATCAAAGCAGCGCACCACATGGGCAATCGCATCGGTTTCACGGATATTGGCTAAGAACTGATTACCCATGCCTTCCCCTTTGGAGGCACCTGCCACTAGACCGGCAATATCCACAAATTCCATTGAGGTGGGCACAACGCGCTCAGGCTTGACGATATCGGCAAGTTGTTTGAGACGTGGGTCGGGTACAGGTACAATCCCAGTATTGGGATCTTTGGTACAAAACGGGAAGTTTTCTGCCGCAATCCCAGCTTTGGTCAATGCGTTAAACAGGGTTGATTTACCAACATTTGGCAGTCCGACGATACCACAATTAAAGCCCATACAATGCTCACTAAATAAAGGGTTAGTTAAATTTGTTGCATTATAACAACTTAGTCATCAGAATTCGACAGGCGATTGACGCATCAAAAAATTGAACCATCAAAAATTTAACCCATCAAAAATTTGTAGCATGATATAAACTACAAAAATTCAAATTGAGCGATTGGGCAGATTGTTGTCATGCTGTTGCGATGCTATTGCGAGCGTCTCGAGTTGTCATGAAATTGTCATAATGGAGCGTCAAGCTATGCTATAATTATCAGTTTAATAATGATTTGTGTCTGATGACGGTGAATGTTATCGTGTACTGCGCAACATTGATAATTATTTCATTTTTATAGGAATGTTTTGAGTGACGGTCTCTGCTTTTTTATCGCATCAGCCTAGAAAACGTTTTGGGCAAAATTTCTTACATGATCAGGTGATTATTGGGAGAATTATTGACAGTATTCATGCAGGTCGCGATGATTTGATGGTTGAAATTGGTCCAGGTATGGGCGCGATTACTGAGCCGCTACTCAAGGATGTCAATCGCTTGACCGTTGTTGAGCTTGATACGGATTTGGCAGACAGTCTGCGCATTCGCATTGGCGCCAATAGCAATGAGGGCTTAACCATTGTCAAAGCCAATGCCATGGAAGTGGATTACCGTGCGTTGTTCCAGCAAATCATTGGTGATAACCCTAATGATACAACCGAAAAAAAAATGCGCATTGTCGGTAACTTGCCATACAATATTTCTACGCCGTTATTGTTTCATTTACTAAGTTTTGCCGATGTCATTGAAGACATGCATTTTATGCTACAAAAGGAAGTAGTTGATCGCATCACCGCAGCGGTGGATAGCCGAGAATATGGTCGTTTATCCATCATGATGCAGTATTATTGTGAAGCCGATTATTTACTGACGGTGCCAAATGGGGCATTCAACCCCCCACCCAAAGTGACGAGTGCGGTATTTCGACTTAGACCTTATCAACAAAAACCGATTGTGGCTGACGATGAAAAGCTGTTTGCCCTTGTGGTGCGTGAGGCATTTAATCATCGCCGTAAAACACTGCGCGCGATTTTTAAAAAATCGCCGATTTTGCCTGCGGTCTCAGAACACCAGCTTGTGGCATGGGGACTCAATCCACTGGCGCGCCCCGAAACCTTATCAGTACAAGATTTTGTGACGTTGGCTAATGGTATCGCGGCAAACGGTATCGCAGAAAATGGTTAATTTTTTTGTAGCTGTTTAAAATTTTACTTTCAAGATCTATGAGGTGTTATGGGTTTTCGACATCAATTTGTCATTGGCGATATTCAAGGCTGTTATGCCGATTTGCAGGCACTGCTCAAGCAGATTGGGTTTGATGAACAGCAAGATAAATTATGGTTTGTCGGCGATATCGTTGCACGCGGTGAAGACTCGCTGAGCGCACTGCGTCTGGTAAAACGTCTTTGCGAAGCCGGTGCTGCCGAAATGGTGTTGGGCAATCATGATATTAACTTGATCGCGGTATGGCGTGGTGTCATAAAGATCAAAAAAAAGGATAGAACCCAAGCGATTTTTGACGCCCCAGATTGTGATGAATTACTCAATTGGCTTCGTCGCCAGCCGCTGCTTGTCTATCCCAATGATAAAACCGTGATGGTGCATGCAGGCATTCCGCCAAACTGGAGTATTACCCAAGCAGCCATGCATGCCTCAGAATTGCAAACTCAGCTGCAAAGTAGCTTATGGCAACTCGATAGACTGCTGCCAAACCTGTATAGCGATACGGCTGTTCCTTGGTCAAATATGCTGACAGGCTACGCGCGTATGCGGGCGATTTGCAATTATTTTACCCGTATGCGCCTTTGTCAAATGGACGGCACGCTAGAGTTTAGCTTTAAATCCAGTCTGGATGATAAAATGCCTGAGGGGTTTCGTCCGTGGTTTGAATGGCAAGTGCCGCGCGAACGTAAAATCTTATTTGGTCACTGGGCGGCGCTAAAAGCCAAAGTGGATTTGGCAAATGCCAGAGCCACGGATGCAGGCTGTGTGTGGGGCGGCAGTATGATGGCATACCGCCTAGAAGATGAGCAAATTACCTGTCAAACTTGTAAAGCAAAATAACCTTTCTTTGTAAAGCAAAACAATCATACAGTTACCGAGCGAGCTGCAGCAGCTGCACAAACGCTTTGGGCAAACGGGTAGGGCGAACTTGGGTTTGCCCTTTTTCATCTTTACTAGTAGCCACGCATACAATACTTATCTCCGCTTGGCTTAACAGCTGCTGGTGGCTATCATAAATCCGCTGCTCAAGCTGTAATGACGCAGATTTACAGTCTGCCGTCTCAATCACAACGGTGACTTCGCTATCAAGCAGAATCGGACGCAAATAGCGGATGTTGGCTTGGCTCACTACAAATTGGATATCGGGTTTGCCACTATCGCTATGGTGAGTAACGTCATGCCTCACAGCCTCGGCTGAATGCGCTTGATAAAAATAACTGCTCATCCCCAATGCACGTAACCAATCACGACGACAACGCTCAAACAGCTTTAAATGATTGGCGTGATACACAATCCCGCCTGCATCGGTATCTTCCAAATAAATACGGTATTGGGTGGCATAAACAGGCTGAGTGCTTGATTCAGTGTGGGGCTGATTCTGGAGCTTGGTCACGTGCTATCCTTAGGTTAATAATGTTAACAATAAGTCAGTAATTTTTAAAAACGACGAAGTGATAGCATAAAAAAAAGAATGGCGTTAAACCATTCTTTTTTGAAAATGTGTAGTTTTTTATATCCACACTCATCAAGTCAATTGACGATGATTGATTTTGTCTAATTTTAACGCCTCCAAATAACTGCGGATATGGGTGACGTAATCTAAGCACTGCACGTAACGGCTATTGCTTTGACTGTTGACTTTCAAATACTGATACACGGCTGCCCAATTGTTGCCATCAATACCGCGCTTTTGCAAAATCTGCTGGATATCTTTAATCGCTTGTGGACCCATATTGTAAGCCGCTAGGGTAAACCATACTCGATCCGATGCTGGCACTTGGGCAAATTCATGTTGCAGCTGACTGAGATACTTAGCGCCCCCTTGGATGCTCTGCGTCGGGTCAGTCCGATTATCAACGCCCATCGCATTGGCAGTGGCATTGGTCAACATCATGATACCGCGCACACCCGTTGGCGAAGTGGCTTCTGCATCCAGATGCGATTCTTGGTACCCCATTGCCACAAGCAGTTCCCAATCAAGACGGTATTTGTTTGCTGTCTGCTTAAAAGATGGTTCATAGATAGGCAACACGCGTGTCATGGTATCGGCAAAATGTTGTTGATTAAACGGCTCTGCCAATGGTGTTTGACTATAAAACGCGGCTAAATGTTGATTACGGGTGAGCGATTGACCGCCACACAGGAAGTTTTTTACATCGTCGTTGAGTTTGACATCATTGGGGTTTAGCTGTATGGCAACATGCTCGTTGAGACCCTGCTGTGATAAATAATCTTTGTCGCAGCTTAGACTCAGCGATGATAACGCAGTGGCGGTGGCGTTTTGGTAATCCGACCCATTGGTCAAGGCGACATCAGCTTTGCCCGTTTTGACAGCCGCCATCGCGTCCGCATCAGTGGCAAACACTTGGGTGCTCATGGTGACATCCAATCGCTTGGCATAATGGCGCATGACATCATAGCCAAAGCCGTGCTTAAAACCATCTTGAGCAAAATAGGTGGTATTACCATTGACGGTGGCAATACGCAGCTGCTTTTGAGATAGAATACTATCAAAAGTCGCCATTTTTGGTGCTGCAACCATGCTAGTAGGTGAGGCGAGGGTATTGATAGCATTGCCATTAACGACTTTGTCAGCAACACCCACCTGGGTGGCAACATAAGCTAAGGGCAAACCAATCCCCATCACAGCTGCCAGCTTTTTACTGGCACTCAACCATTTTAGCGGCTTGATAAAGCGATCAATAAGACTAGCAGACGGATTAGCCAGTTGCGCCAAATCTTGCACATGGCTAGGCACCGCTGGCACACGAGACTGGGCAATTTTTGGCGACATCACCCCACCCAAACAAGGCTTGAATTGAATCGGAAAGAATTGCAAGCGTTTAAATTGGGTCGCGTATTTACTAAAGTGTAATAAAGGGTGTTGAAACGGGTATAAAGTTAAAGGGCTTAAAAATGCTTTGACCGACATCGAAATCGACGCAGGATAGGTCAAAGCCAAATCATCACAATACTCAAATGATGAGTTTAGCGGCATGTGTCACTCCACGGTGCACATACGTTAGATACGTTAAATTAATAAAAAACAACTATGCCAAATGAAAACATTTTATGAAACTAAGAACCGAATCGATAGTTAAACCTAGTACCCATCAAACTAAGCACCAGTTAAACCAAGTACCAGTTAACTAAGTACTAATTCACTAAGTGCTAATCAGCCAAGCCAAATAAGTACATGGCTTCCAATTATCTAACTCTATCCTAAATCTCACCAAAAAAGCCTCCATCCAAAATAGGTCGTTATTAACTTAACGCTAAAAAAAGAGCCAAACAGGTTGGCTCCCCTTATACCTAGGACGGTGATAATGCCCTATCCATCGTAGAGAACTATCGAAACAAATAATAATCAAGTAGAACCCGAAAAAGGGTTAAAATTTTTGTAAGTACTGGCAAATTAAAAATTGTTTAATAAGCCCAAGCACTTATAGACAGAATTTAACGTAGGGTAACGTACGGCACGCATAAAATAAATAAACAATAACAATATTTACTGCATGGCATTACAGTTAGTTATATGAAACAATGGGGGTATTGTAGTGAAATTAAAGTTACGCGTCATGTTATTGACGGTAACGAAAGGCAAATTTATGATAAAAAGCGTAAAAAACCCGCTAAAATGCAACTAACGGGTAATAATTAGTCAATAAACTGCCCGATTTTACACGGGATTATCGATATCGACAAAATCAACGGTCAAAGCAAGATTTTCTTTGACATAATTTCCCAATGCGAGTACGCCACCGCGCTCGGTGGCATGATGTCCACAAGCAAAATAGTTAATACCCAACTCACGGGCTATGTGAGTGGTTCGCTCTGATACTTCACCCGAGATATAGGCTTGACAACCCATTTGTGCCGCTTGCTCAATCATATCCTGTGCGCCACCCGTACACAGACCGATGCGCGAAATGACTTGATTACCACCGGATAGATGTAGGGGCGGACGGGTTAAGGTAGTCGATAGTTTGTTGGTGAGCGCTGCAATCGACAACGGTGCTGCTAAATCCACGATATTACCAATCGGGTGTTTTTCGTCAGGGTATAGCGGCGACAAATCACTCCAGCCCAGTGCTAGCGCTAATTGGGCGTTATTGCCCAATTGGGGATGGGCGTCTAACGGTAAATGATAAGCCAGTAAAGAAATGCCGTGTTGCATCAACAAACGAATACGCTTGCCTTTCATGCCAATTAACGGCGCAGGTTCCCCTTTCCAAAAATAGCCATGATGCACCAAAATCGCTTGGGCATTGTGCGCAATCGCTTGTTCAATCAATGCCTCAGAGGCTGTGACACCGGTGAGGATGTGTTGTATCGGCTGTCCACCATCCACTTGCAGACCATTGGGGCAATAATCTTGGAATTCATTAATTTTTAATAGCTCATTTAACCGATGAGCCAATTGAGTCGGACTCATTGATGTCGCGGGTTGGTTCATTGTATTTTTCAAACTTGCATCTTTCAAAATTCTGTCTTCCAAACTTGTATCTCTCAAAAAATTCATCATGTTTTTACAGTCGTTTAGTGTTTCTAACGTCTGCAGTGTTTAACATACAGTATTTAATCGGTTATTTGGGTAGCTTGCTTGCCGTGTCATTTGGGGTGATATTGTCGACCGCCTTTTGCACCACTTTTTCTTTAATTGCCTGTTTTTTCTCTGCAATTTCTTCATCAGTCAATTTTTCCGTATGACTGATATTGTCGATATGGGGCGTAATAGCATGCGGATGTTCTTCTGGCTGTGATGTCAGGGCAGTTTTATGTCCATTGTTATTTTTACCATCGTTTGCAATCGGTTTATCATCATAGATAATATTACCGTCGCTATCGATGAGCGCATACTTCATCGGCTGTTTACGTGGGATAAAAAAGTCAGAGGGTTGGGTCATCAAATGCGACGCGACCAATTCAAATAAGAATTTCCACTCAAAGACTTTCACATTACGAGCGCGTAGGGCGGTCATTAAGGCGAGTGAAAAACTCACCAACAAGTTAATCATACCGATGACCATCACCCCAAATAGACTGACCAAAATAATACCGATTTCTGGAAACTCGCCCGTGTTGGCATAAATGTTAAAAATCCCATGAATAAAGTTGGCAGACGCAAAGGCAATATGGCGAATATCGAGCGGTAAGCCAAAAATATAACCGATGGTCGCCGTACTACCCAAAAAGCAACCGAATAAAAAGTTACTCATAATCGCACCCAGATTGCGCTCAATAAAATCACTAAAACGCAATAACGTTACAGGTGTCATCATCTGTTTGAGGGTAGGCTGGTTGCGGATACGCTCGCCAATTTTGTTGTGTACCGCAAGATTATCATAATAGCCTGCAATCAATCCTGAAATATACAAATACACCCCAGCAATCGCGGCATGAAAGATAGCAAGCGAGGTAAACGGGTTGAGATCATGCAGCAAGTGCTCGGCGGTAGCTGTCGATGTTAACGGACGACCCAGCCCATACAACCACAGGGACGAAATCAGTAGCGCAATGGGCATTGCAATTGAAATATTACCCATAATGGCAATAAACTGGGTGCGCATGATATCAACGACCAATTCTGTCAATTTGGTAAATCGTGCCGCTTTGCGTCCTTTTACCTCTGAGATGGTTGAAGCAATCGCGGCAGCCGTCATGGCAGGCTGTTTGGTCGCCACTGTGCCGCCAATGATATGAATTGCCACAAAGCCAAGACCATAAATCATACTGTTTAAAAAAGCCACGCCAAAGGGTGCCAGCGGTAAGGATTTCCCTAGGATTTTAAGGGTTGCCATAAAGCCGATGAGTAGACCACCCAATGCTGCTTTTTTATACATACGGCGATAGCCCGCTTTATCGGTACTGATATAATGCTCGCCGACCTTACTGGCAGTCTCAGTCACGCGGCGCGACAAGAGCGCGGTATTGATGCCAAATAAATATCTAAAACTACTGCGGTGGTATGAATCTTCATACAACGTGTTAATGAGCTCTATGATGGTTTTTTTCTTGATATGATCGTTGTCAGATAGCAGTGACACTAACAATTCAAGACGCTGCAGGCTCTGCTCAAGGCGCACCAACATATTGGTGGTACGCACAGTAATACCGGTTCGATGTATACGGCGACGGATGTTTTGCATCATAGTGCGCGCTTGGTCGGTCAACACTAAAATTTGACTGCTATCCACCTCAGGCTGAGGCATCGCTTGCTCATCCCCTGGCTGCATGCTGAGCTGGTATTGACTGACAAATTCAGCGACTTCGCGATTTAGGGCAATAAAAGTATCTTGATTGTCAATCGGATTGGGAAACGCCTTTATTAAATCGGCATTGAGCCCGATGCCGTTGATACGCGCCGTTAAAATAGTAATGGCTTTGAGCACATTGGCTTCAAGCGCTTGCACCAATGCTTCTTTGCCTGCGGGTACTTTAAGAATAAGTATCAGTTCAATCCACCAGCGCTCATGGATTAAGCGCACCCAGTAGCGGGTTTTTGGAGTGGCAAAAAACGCATTAAATAAGCCAATCAAATCGCGGTCATCGGGTACGGAGGGTAAGAGCTTTTCACCGACCAAATCAAAAAATTGCGAAGTAAAGCCAGCGTCTGACAAGATACCCAAATCCGTGTATAGCGACACCTGACGATAACGACTAATCAAGGTAAGCATAAACACACAAAACCCTTCTGCCCACACACGATTGCCGCGCAATAGTCGAACGAATAGTGCCATCTGTTCATTGGCGGTCGTAGCATCATTTGCACGGTTACGCAAGGTATCTAGCAGTTGTTTAAATAGCGCAACTTGCGGAAAATCACGCAGCGCATTAATTTCGTTTAAAATAGTAGTTAAACGCGCTTCTAAGGTTGGCATCACCTTTAATTGGTCTGCCATATCCGCCGCATCATAACGATGTTGGGCATTGGGTAACGTATCTTGATTATTAGGTTGCGATAAATTCGTCAAACTAACCTCGAAGTAAACAGAAAATTGAATCGTTTTTTTAAATAAGGTGCATTAAAAATATAAGAAAAAATACGAAAATAGATATCCTAAGATGAAAATTTAATCGACTCATCAAAAAAAATCCATCATTTATTTGCAACAAAAATCTTATGGGCTGAGGTTTTAAAGACAGTAAGGGATAAAATAACGCTACGTGTTACCGCATTTATGTATTCGAGAAAACAACCTAACGGATTATCCTAATTGATTATCTAGCCGCAGCGATTATACTATAGTTACTCTGTTGACTGATTTTTTTCTATGGCATCGACTATAACCACCCAATCAAAAAGCCCCAAACAATCCAATATCGAATCAACACACAATGAGGTAACCCAATACTACTATCCAGATCCCGTCAACCATCAGGTGATACAGCAGTGGCTATTTATGGATTTACTGCCGTGGCAACAGCCAACTTGGCAGTATTTGACCACCCATATAGATGCCTTGCCGCACGCGATGTTGTTTGCAGGCAATGCGGGGACGGGGAAACGCGCCTTTGTCTATCGGTTTGTCGCATGGGCTTTGTGTGAGAATCAGCGGGTCAATGAACAAGGAGTGGCAACTGCCTGTGGGCAATGCCAAAGTTGCCAATGGCTGATTGCCAATACCCACCCCGATCTTTATCAAATTCCCATACCCAGCGTGGCGCGTGACGCGTCGCCTAAATCTAAAGCAAATAATACCCTGATGGCGCAAGCTCCAACCCATCAGTCAAGTTATAGCATCAAGATTGACGAAATTCGGGAATTACAGCCCTTTGTCACGCAATCGAGTGGTGGATTAAGAATCGTAGTTATTCACCAAGCGGATGCGATGACTCTAGCCGCCAGTAACGCGCTCCTTAAGACATTAGAAGAGCCTGCCGAAAATGTGTTGATGCTGTTAATTAGCGATAGTCCTTCGCAGCTACTGCCAACAATTCGCTCTCGGCTACATTCATTTTCGGTGAGCCATGTGACCCCCGATCAGTCAATGCAAGCGATGCAGCAGTTATTGCCAAATACCGATACTGCGACGCTACAACAAGTGAGTGGATTGTCTGGTTATGCACCCTTTTTGGCACTGCAAATGTTAAACAGCGAATGGTATCAACACCGCCAAACTTGGATAAACAGCTTTCAAGCGGTTCGTAGTGGGCAACGTATGCCTGTACAAGCCAGCAACTATTGGCAAAAAACGCTGACATTGACGGACTTTTTATACCTGTCGCAAGCCTTGTTAGTACCATTGGGGCAATTTGCCGTCGGTATCTCAGCGTCAGTCAATGACTTGGATTTTGGCAAGCTGCAGCCACCACCAACGTTAAAGCAAATTAGCCAGTTACAACGGGTTATCGATCAAATCTGGCAAGATAGACAGCAACATATCCAAGATAAGTTATGCTATGATAAAATTTTTAGCACCATGCTTGATTGCTAATTTATTCAATTATCTATATTACTTATCATTCACCATGCGTTGGTAACCCCATGCGTTATTAAAAGGAACAATGATTATGGCAATGCCATCTCGTGGCGGTATCACCACCATTAACTATGATACGATCGAAAAATTGTATGCTAGCTATCTGCCTTTTATTGAAAACGGTGCGTTATTTATTCCTACTAACCAGCAGCAACAACTAGGCAGTCAAACCTTTGTGGCAATTACTTTGCCAAATTCGAGTGAGAGAATGCCGCTGCATGGTAAAGTGGTGTGGGTCAACCACCGCGCACAAGCACAGCGCCCCGCAGGCTATGCATTACAGCTGGGCAAAGATGAAGCAGGTTTACGCATCAAAAACGAAGTCGACCGCCTATTAGCAGGTCATATCAGCTCAGATAAACCCACCTTTACGCTATAAATTTTGGAAACTCTGGAAACTTTGGCAGTTTTAGTCGGTGATTGTTAAAAGCCAGCGATTGTTAAAGGTGAGCTTATGCTTAATCCTGTAAGTCGCTAGCTTTTTTTCTTCTATCGCGCAATGGTCAATCATGCCTCTGTGTCTTGATGCCTTTCTCATGTTTAGTCCATTCTTTGTGCATTTTTTCATTGACAAAAAATGAGGCGCAATTTAGTCAATCCTTGTGTCAAATTACTTGTATAAAATAGCTTTCAGGCGTAAAATATACGACTATTTTTGCTTTGTTCATAAGAATGGCATGTCACAAACGTTAACGCAACCGTCTTTTGATCTAACCGCAAGCCTGCCCGTCATCACCGTTGATGGCTCAAGTGGTGCAGGTAAAGGCACATTGACGGCAAGACTGGCAAAGCTACTGGATTATCAAATTTTAGATTCAGGGGCGCTGTATCGGATTGTGGGTCTTGCAGCCCACCAAGCGGGTTTGTTAACGGACAACATTGATGAAACTGCGCTAGCTGATTTAACCCAATCGTTGAAAATTGAGTTTGCAGCCGCAAAAGCGGGTTCTGAGCATGTGACCGTGCTCGTGAATGCCAACGATGTGAGCGAAGTGATTCGCACCGAAGAAGTGGGTAACTTTGCGTCAAAAGTCGCGGTATTCCCGAAGGTGCGTCAAGCGCTATTAGAGTTACAAAAAAATATGGCAACGTCGCAAGGCAACCCAAAAAAGGGCTTGATTGCAGACGGGCGTGATATGGGAACAGTGGTTTTCCCCAATGCAACGCTGAAAGTTTATTTGGTCGCATCCTCTGAGGCACGAGCCGAGCGCCGAGTCAATCAGTTAACCCATGCTGGCAAACAGGCAGATTTTGACGAAATTTTGGCACAAATTATTGCCCGTGATGAGCGTGATAGTACACGCAGTGCCTCACCGGCTAAGCCTGCTGCTGATGCGATAGTGATTGATAGCTCAGCGATCGATGCTGAGCAAGTGTTTAACCAAGTTTGGCAACTATGTGTTGAGCGTGGTTTGACAATTAACTAGGTGTTTTTAAAAGTTTTATCGATTTTTTATAGGCACTAAAACCAGCCTTATGTTTATAAAAAATCTTAATTTGAACCGTACTGTGCTGGACAGGCTACGGCTATACAAAGGTAAATTTTATGATGGAATCATTTGCTGAACTGTTTGAAGCAAGCCAAGTACTTGACGTAGAACGCGGTGCAGTTATCTCTGGTCAAGTAGTTGCAATTGATAGCGACTGGATTACCGTAGATACGGGTCTAAAATCAGAAGGTATCGTTGCGCGTTCAGAATTTTTGAATGAACAAGGCGAGCTTGAAGTAGCAGTTGGCGACCAAGTTCAAGTCGTTGTAGACGCGGTTGACAATGGCATGGGTCAAACCCTATTGTCACGTGAAAAAGCAAAACGTGCTGAAACTTGGAACGTACTTGAAAAACTTTACGAAAACAATGAGATCGTAACCGGTCTTATCTCTGGTAAAGTTAAAGGTGGTTTCACGGTTGATATCGGCTCAGTACGTGCGTTCTTACCAGGTTCATTGGTGGACACTCGCCCAGTACGCGACACTGCGCACTTAGAAGGCAAAGAGCTAGAATTTAAAGTCATCAAACTGGATCAAAAACGCAACAACGTCGTTGTTAGCCGCCGCGCTGTAATGGAATCTGAAAACTCAGCAGAGCGCGAAGCACTACTATCTAACCTTGAAGAAGGTCAAGAAGTGGTCGGCGTAGTGAAAAATTTGACTGATTACGGTGCATTCGTAGACCTAGGTGGTATCGATGGTCTATTACACATCACAGATATGGCATGGCGCCGTATCAAGCACCCATCAGAAGTGGTTGAAGTGGGTCAAGAATTAAAAGTTAAAGTATTAAAATTTGACCGTGAACGTAACCGTGTCAGCTTAGGCCTAAAACAACTAGGTACTGACCCATGGCAAGACGTTCTTAACAACTATCCGAAAGGTACTAACGTTAAAGCACGCGTCACTAACCTGACTGATTATGGTTGTTTTGCTGAAATCGCTGATGGTATCGAAGGCTTGGTACACGTTTCTGAAATGGATCATACCAACAAAAACATCCATCCTTCAAAAGTGGTACAAATCGGTGACGAGATCATGGTTCAAATCCTTGATATCGATGAAGATCGTCGTCGTATCAGCCTAGGTATCAAACAAACCATGCCAAACCCATGGGAAGAGTTTGATAAGAACCATCAAAAAGGTGACAAAGTATCTGGTACTATCAAATCAATCACTGACTTCGGTATCTTTATCGGTCTAGAAGGTGGTATTGATGGTCTAGTTCACTTATCAGACCTTTCTTGGACTGAAAGTGGTGAAGAAGCGATTCGTAACTACAATAAAGGTGATACCGTTGAAGCGGTCATCTTGTCTGTAGACGCAGAAGCTAACCGTATCAGCTTAGGTATCAAACAACTTAACAGCGACCCATTCAATGAATACCTAGTATCAAATGATCGTGGTGCGGTAGTGAAAGGGGTAGTGACTGACGTTGATGCCAAAGGCGCTAAAGTAAAACTAGCTGACGATGTAGAAGGCTACTTACGTGCGTCAGAAATCCAACAGGACAAAGTAGATGATGCGACCACTGTACTGAATGTCGGTGATGAAGTTGAAGCGAAAATTGTCAGCGTTGACCGCAAAACTCGCGGTATCAACCTATCCGTTCGTGCAAAAGACGAAGCAGAGCAACGTGATGCCATCAAAGCATTAAGTTCAAATGCTGCGGCAGATGCACAACCAAAAACGATTGGTGACTTAATCAAAGAGCAACAACAAAACCAATAATCGGTTTTGTGAGCAATAAAAAAAGCGACTAACTTAGTCGCTTTTTTTATTTTTGCCTTTTAGGTAACAAAATGAAAGATTTAGTCTAAAAAAAGACGACGAATTTAGTGCGGTTTTGTTATAATATGCGAAGAAAAGTAATGAAATGTAATTTTTCATTATTAGAATTGTTATTAGATTATTGGATGAAATTGGACTGTAACGAAGTTTTTAAAACAATCATTCTGTAATTTAGATTACGACAGTTACGTTTAGCGTGTTAGGGGTAGTATGGAAAAAGTGTTAAACAAATCTGATTTGATCACTAGATTATCAAGTGAATGTGAGAATATACCAGAAAAAACCATTGAGGAAGCCACTAAGCAAATCATTGATTTGATGGTCGATACCTTATCTCAAAACGGACGTGTCGAAGTACGCGGTTTTGGTAGTTTTAGTTTGCATCATCGTGAGCCACGTGTGGCGCGCAACCCTAAAACAGGCGAGAAAGTTACCGTGAAAGCAACAGCCATACCCCATTTTAAACCTGGCAAAGCTTTGCGAGAGGCAGTCAATCATCATCGTTAGTTGCGGTTTTTGAGTCATTTAACGTTATTGAACTAGCGATATGGTTTAATATATGATTGATCAAAAAAGAGTGGACAAAAAATCCACTCTTTTTTTTGAATTATCTGTAATAATAGTGGCATTCAAAAACGTAGATTAATTAAAATAACCAAGGAGAAAAATATGCGTTATCTGTTAGCGATTTTGTTGTTCGTGGTCGTTGGTTATTCATTGATGCTCGTATTGGTGAATAACAACCAAGTCGAAGTAAATTTACTGTTTAGCCAAGTGCCACAAATGAGTTTGGGGTTACTGCTGATTATTAGCATTGTTTTAGGGGTCATCGCGGGACTGTTGATGGGGTTGATTTTATTTCGTGTGTTACAGATGAAACTGGAAAATCAGCGCTTATCTAAAGAGTTAAAGCAAACCCAAGAAAAATTGATGCAAACGCAGCATAATTATGAACAGCATTTAGCGCAAACCAGCAATGCAACAATTGCACCTACCGCAGCCAACCCTAATTTACCACCCGTACGATAAGCAATCCATACTATCGAGTTAAAAAAAGAGTCAGTTTGTTATGAATCAAGTGGCAGTACCGCAAGCAACATCACTCATCAAATCAGCCATCAAGTCACCCATTATTGTGGCATTGGATAACATGGATGACCGTCAGGCATTAAGCTTGGCAGATAAATTGGATCCTACATTGTGCCGGGTGAAAGTTGGCAAAGAGCTGTTTACCAAATATGGTAGTAGCTTAGTGACATCCTTACATCAGCGTGATTTTGAGGTGTTTTTGGATTTAAAATTCCATGATATCCCCAATACCACCGCGCAGGCGGTACTAGCAGCGGCTGATTTGGGGGTGTGGATGGTCAATGTACATGCCAGTGCGGGGCGCAGCGCCATGCAAACGGTGAAAGCGCGTTTATCGGCGCAACATTACCAAACCTTAGTGATTGCGGTGACGGTGCTGACCTCTATGTCACAGCAAGATTTGGCTGAAGTGGGCATCACCGACTCGGTAGAAAATCATGTCAAGCGACTAGCATTATTGACGCAGCAGTCTGGACTTGATGGGGTGGTTTGCTCTGCACAAGAAGCCACTATGCTTAAACAGCTTTGCGGCAAGGATTTTCTGTTAGTCACGCCAGGTATCAGACTACCAGAAGACGCCAGTAATGACCAAACCCGTATTTGCACGCCCAAAGATGCCATAGCAAATGGGTCTGATTATTTGGTCATTGGACGGTCAATTACGGCAGCAGCGGATCCCACCGCAAAACTGCACTATATCTTGGATACGTTAAAATAATCCATTTCGAGTTATGTATGCCAGTACGTTTTCAAGTGTTAAGTGATTTACATATTGATAGCTATGCAAAAAGGGATTTGCCGATTGGTGAAATCCCTTACACAAATGCCGATGCTATTTTAGTAGCGGGCGACACATCCAATGGGCTTTTGGGCATCGAATGGCTCATCGGTGAATCGAAGCGACTTGAGAAACCAATTTTTGTAATTGTGGGCAATCATGAGTATTTTGGTCATAATATTCTTGATTTAGATGCCCAAATAAAGGCATTGACGCAAGATACGCAAGTGCATTTTTTACAATGCACGAGCTTTGAATTTATGGGTGTTAAAATTATTGGGACAACGCTTTGGACGGATTATCAATACCAACCACAAGATAATACGTTGGAGATTGCTCAGCAGTTTATGCGCGATTATCGCGAGATTTATTATGATAACCGACTGTTAACGCCCCAAGATACCGTATCTATTCACCAGCGGCAGCGGGCATGGTTGCAAAACGCCTTAAAACAAAGCCAAAAAGATGCTATGCCTACTGTGGTCATGACACATCACAGCATTAGCCCATTATCTATCGCACCAAAATATGCCAATTTCCCCAGTAATGCGGGATTTGTCGTTGATTTGAGCGAATGGCTACAGAGCGACTTTGCGCCTGATATTTGGCTGCATGGACATACCCATGAAGCCTTTGATTATCAGCAAGGTCATACACGGGTTATTGTCAATCCCAGAGCCTACCCCAATGAAATCAGTAGTACCGGGATAGTTTTTGACTGGCATAAGGTCATTGAAGTCATGGTATGATTGGCACGTTTGCCCCAGTAAAATCCCATTTAATCGCTTAAATTTTTGACCTCATCAATTTATAGTATCAATTTATGGTGCAAAGATAAAAAGATATAAGGAATGCGTATTTAAATGTCTAGTTCAATCAACACCATGCCTGCTCATTTACCGCCCAGTATGATTGACTCGGTCAAGCTACTGCCGAAACATGAGCGATTAATACTATTTACCCGCCATTCATTGCGCGAAATGTCAGATAAAAATGGCTTTGCCAGTTATGCATTACCACTGACACCAAAAGGCAGAGTGTTGGCGGAGTCTTGGGGGCGTTGGTTGGCTGCCAACTTAGAGTACTCGATGGATGTAGATAGCATCAGTAGCCCGATACAACGTTGTATTGATACCGCGATTTTAATGCAAGCAGGTGCTGGCATCTCTAGAAATGTGTCGCACCAATCGCTGTTGGTAGAGCCAGGTAGTTTGGTGGTTGACCATGAAGAAGTGAGTAAGGTATTCAAACAAATTGGTGCGCTAAACTTTATCAATCGTTTTTTGGCGGGCGACATGGCAGGGATTAAAGCGCCACATAAAGGCGGTTTGGATTTATTAGCGCTTTTATTTCAGCATCAGCCAAAGCATGGGCATTTATTACTGGCGGTTAGTCATGATACGCTATTGTCAGCGTTCTTAGCGGTGATGATGGGCGTGGGTGAAATTAGCTGGGATGACTGGCCAAAAATGATGGAAGGGGTGTTTTTGTGGTTTGATGATAAACCCTTTAGTGATGCAAAAGTACATTTTATTTGGCGCGGGCAGTGCTATGAACGCCGGTTGATTGAATTGTTAGACCCATTTTCACCCTCTTATTCGTTAAAAGATTAATCGATACCCAACAACACCACAAAAATAAAGGTAGGATTTTATCCTACCTTTTTTATGACACAGTCAACCTTCAAACATATTTAGATTTTAATCAAACATGTTTACCTTTTAAATGATTAACCAAATTTTCAATTTGCTGCGCATGATTGCGAAGTTTATTCTCAATGCCACTAAACTGGTCTTTTAGCTTATCATCGACTTCATGAATACGCTGAGCAAACTCATTTTTTTTCATCTCAATGGCTTGCGTTTTTAACGCTTGCCATTCTGCAATCGTTTGTTTAAAGGCTTGTTGTTCGCTATTTAAACGATCTTTTATCGCTTGAAAATCGCTGGTTAAATTTCCCGAAAAAGTCGCAACTTTTTTCTCAGCACGTTTGAATGCCATTTCTGTTTGCGCATGCTGAATGGTAACATCTGGGACACGTTTTAAATCCCAAGTCAAACCGATTTTTGACAAGCCATAAATAATCCATTTGCTAGGATCATATTGCCACCATTTTACCCCATTGCGATAGTCGTATTGGAAAAAGTGATGGTAGTTATGATAGCCTTCGCCCCAAGTGAAAATGGCCAGAATCGGATTATCACGCGCGGTGTTGGTATCGGTATAAGGACGGGTACCAAACATATGGCAAAGCGAGTTGATAAAGAAAGTAAAATGATGGCTTAACACCAAACGCAGTAGCCCTGCAAGTACTAAGGTACCCGCAACATCACCCACCATCCAACCAAACAGCGCCGGTAACCCAATATTGGCTAATAAAATCCACAGGGCATAATATTTATCTTGCGCCACTAACACAGGATCAGCTTTTAAATCTGGGATATTTTTGTAGTCATAATGGCCGCTTGGGTAGTTTTTGAGCATCCAACCGATGTGTGAGAACCAAAAGCCACGCTTGGCAGAGTAGGGGTCTTGATAGATATCATCGACGTGGCGGTGGTGCAAACGGTGTCCTGCACACCAGTCAAATACTGAGCCCTGAACAGCTAACGTGCCGCCAATCAGAAAGAACCATTTGACAATCGGATGCGCTTGGTAAGTACGATGTGACCATAAACGGTGATAACCGACAGTAATACTTAACCCATTCCAAGCCATAAAGAATGCGAAAATTGCCCAAACTTGCCAACTGACGCTATGTGTCCACAAGTAATAAGGTACAATCAATAAAGCCGCCAAAGGCGTGCTAATTAAGACAAACGCAGGGATCCAATTGATGGGTGCGTTTTCAAAAGATTGAGGTTGTGCCATAGAGATAAATGTCCTGAGGATGATCAAAATACGACATGTATTTTTTTAATCATTGACGCTATATTGTACTGAAAAAATGGAAAAAAGTGAACACATATACACTCAAATTCCCGACAATTTTGCTAAATTGATATCGATAAACTTACTGTAATATGAATGCTTTAGCCAAAAAATTCAATTAAAAATTTTAGCTACAAAGATATTTTAGACGGACGGTAAAGTTTTGGTTTGACAAATCATCCGAAAGCAAGTTTGCCCCTCACTTCGTACATATTCTAGATTGGCATAGTTTGCCTGGCAGAAGGCCTGCGACAAATAAAGCCCCAGACCCGTGCCCTGACTATCGGTGGTAAAAAACGGATTAAATAAATACTGAATATTTTCTTTGGCAACGCCGTGACCCGTGTCTATCACATCGATATGGATAGATTTGCCAAACTCATACACTTCAAGGGTGACAAAGCCGTGGGGCTCGGTTTTGCTACTAAAACGCAGCCCATTATTGATGAGGTTGACCAAAATCTGTGCTAGCTGATGGTTATCAAACATAAAGCCTTTATCCGTACGGCAGTGCAGAAAAATATCATGGCCGCTAAAGTTTTCTTGCACAAAATCGTTTAGCCAAGTTTTGGGTTCAATATAAACAAAATTAGGGCGCTGCTGACGAGATAATTTAAGCACATCTTCGATGATTTTATTGACCCGAATGGTTTGGTGATAAATCATCTCATATAGCAGGATATTATCATCGGATAAGCCACTGTCAGCCTCATTAACTTCTTCAATTAATAATTGACTGGCTTGGCTAATGGTTGCCAACGGGTTACGAATCTCATGGGCAATACTGGCGGATAATTGTCCCAGCGACGCAAGTTTTAACTGCTGCGCACGGCTAAACTCATCACGTAAATCTTCAATAAAAATAATGGCATATTGCTGTCTTAATTGGGTGATACGAAGTCGCAAGTCATTAAAGCTTTGGTGATTGGGCTCAATGCCAACGGCCAAAGGTGTGCTAGCAGTCGCTGCGCCTAGCCGCACTATTAAAGTTTCTTCAGGCTCTTGGATGATGGGTGCAAGTCTTGCAGCTAATAGGGGGGAAATATCTGGCAAATTAAAATTATCAAGGGCCTTGGGCAGATGTAGTTGTTCGAGTGCGGTATCATTGGCGATAAAAATTTCTAAATCGTGGGATAATACCACCACCCCTTGATCAATGATTTGCACAATTTTATTATTGATGGCATTTAGCGCATTGACTTCATTGACTTGGCGCTCAGAGAGCAGCTCAATTTGTTTAAGCCGTTTGGATAACGTATAACTTAAATAAGCAACCCCGATAAAGCTAATCGCCATCGATGCCACGTTGTTAACTAGCGCGTAGTTCACATCGTTTTTTAGGGTTTGATAAAACTGCTGATAAATAACCAGCGTGATGGCAAAAATAGTGAGCAAAATAGCTTGGTTGGAGCGCACCAACATAAAGGCCGCCGCAACTTGCACCAAAAACAGCAAAATCACTTGTAAATCATTACCACCGCTAAAATACAACAAGGTAGTGAGTACCAGCGCATCGACAGTTAGCCCGACCATCAACAGCGGATTTTTGGGATAAAAATAATACAAAATAAATAAAGCAATACTAAACAAAAAATAGAAAAAAGTGGGAAAAAGATTAATCAATACCCAATAGTCATGCTGGGCATTTTTTAATGCCAACATAAAACTAAAGGAAAAAAAGATAGCAATAATAATACGGTAACCATTGTAGACGTTACCGATTTTTTTGGTTCTAGCTTGGGTGCTTGGCTTGTCAAATAGCGATGAAAACGCAGGATTGGTAATCATGGTTTAGGGTTGAACTAAACCATGACGCATAGCCAAATGGGTAAGTTTGACATCACTATCGATATTAAGCTTTTCAAAAATACGATAGCGGTAGGTATTGACTGTTTTGACACTCACAAACAACTGATCGGCGATTTGCTGTGGACTTTTACAATTGACCACCATCATCGCCACCTGCATTTCTCGCTCACTTAGCGCATCAAATGGCGACTCTGAATTGTCAGTGAATAAAATATCAGCAAGCTGCTCGGCAACATCGGCGCTAAAATAACGCCCGCCTTGGTGGACTTTTTTGATGCCTTTAATCATCTCATCAAGCGGTGTCCCTTTGGTGATATAGCCACTCACCCCTGCTTTGATGAGCATGGATGGGTAGGGCTGCTGAACCAAAGAGCTGACTGCTAAAATCTTAGTATTTTTATCGGTTTGCAGCAAGCGCTTGGTGACTTCTAACCCGCCAATGGTAGGCATATTGACATCAAGTAATACCACATCAGGTTTTAATTGTTTGGTTTTGATAATCGCGGTTTCACCATCGGCAGCTTCACCAATCACATCAATATCAGGGCTATCTGACAGCATCCGTACGATGCCCATTCGGACTAAATCATGATCGTCAACGACCAATACTCTAATCATCATTTTTTATCTCCACCGCGCTTATCTTTATGCCAACAAAATTTTGTATCAATAACACTTTATATTAACAAGACTTTATATCAACAAAAATTTATATAAAAAAGAGTCAGCTAAAAAAACTCATTTTTCAACAATAACTATCTATCCCCAAGTTTTTATATTAGCACAGTTAGCGATTTAAGACGTGAGTTACTGTCTTAAATGTGACGAGATTTTTTGTTCATGTTATGGGTAAATTTAGGTAGGCAAATTTGGGCACATGACTAAAATTCGCTTAACTTGCCCAATAGCTTTATAATAGTCAGCATTCAAACCTTTATTACTGCTAAAAAAATGCGAATCCCATTATGAGAATTAGAAAGCTGTTTAAATTTGAAAATGCCCATATCGTGCGCAATTGTAGCTCCGATCGCTGCAAGTACTCGATTCATGGGCATAGTTACCAAATCGAGCTGATTTTAGAAGCGCACCGCCTCGATCACGGGCAAATGGTGTATGATTTTGGGCTGTTAAAATCATCGATTAAAGACATCATTGATAGTTTTGATCATGCTATTTGTTTTTGGGATAAAGATGACCCTGACTATATTGACGCCTGTAAAAAATTTAGCGCGCGCTGGATTAGTTTGCCTGTTTCGCCCTCGGCAGAGCAGTTTAGCCGCGTGGTGTTTTTTTGGGCAAGAGAAATCTTAAAACAAACCCAAATGCAAAACGGCGAAACCGATGTCAAAGTGTATTCCGTCATCGCCCACGAAACAGCGACAGGCTATGCACAGTGCTTTGAAGACGATGTCGATAATGCCCAAATGGGCGCATTGACGCTGGGTGATTTTGAATTTAGCGAGCAAGTAAAAGCCGAATGGCATGACCCAAAAATGTATGACAAATTAAAAAAAGGTGAAAAATTTGTCAACCCGACAGTGGTTTTACAAGTTGACTAAGCTGTTGGTATGTGACGGGGTTGTTGTAACGATTTTTGATTCAGGACAAACATGGGGCAAGCTGGGAAAATCGACATGAATAAAACTATCCTCTTAAAATCCGAAACCGACACCCAAGCCTTAGCTAAAGAGCTTGCCGAAATGAATTTAACCGGTAGCGTTTGGCTGTCGGGTGATTTGGGTGCGGGCAAGACCACGCTTACCCGCTATTGGCTACAGGCAATGGGGCATACAGGCGCGGTAAAAAGTCCGACTTTTACCCTGGTTGAACCTTATCGTATTACGCAGGACGATGGTACAATTAAGCCGGTTTACCATGCCGATTTATACCGTCTCAATGATCCTGAAGAATTGGAGTTTATCGGTTTTTATGAATATCAAGATGAGCCAAATAGTTTGGTGATTATTGAGTGGGCGAGTCGTGCAGCAGGCTATCTGACGCCGCCCAATGCAAGCATTGATATTAAACGCCTTGATGACGAACAACGAGAAGTGACGATAAGTTTTGCCTGACAACCGTATTCATAAATTATCCCCACTGCTTATTAACCAAATCGCCGCTGGCGAGGTAGTGACGCGCCCTGCTTCTGTGGTCAGAGAATTGATTGAAAATGCTATCGATGCCAACGCTACTCATATTCGAATCGATATTGAACAAGGCGGGCTTGGGTTGATTCAAATTAGTGACAACGGCATGGGAATTCATCCTGATGACATGACGCTTGCGGTCACTCGCCATGCCACCAGTAAACTTGCTAATGTCAGTGAGTTGGTTGGTATTCATAGTTTAGGCTTTCGCGGCGAGGCACTAGCGAGCATTGCGGCGATATCGCATTTGACATTAACCAGTAGTCACAATGACAGCGGTATAGGGCAACAGCTGAGCGTGAGCGGTAGTGAGGTAAGCCAAGCTACTATTCGTCCTGTCGTAAAACATCGCGGCACGTGTGTCAGCGTTCGCGATTTGTACTTCAATGTGCCAGGCAGACGCTCGCACCTAAAAAGTATTGCCACAGAATTTGCCCATATTGAACAAGTCGTGCAGCGATTAGCGATTAGTTTTGCCGATGTGCAGATTGAATTATATCATCAAGACAAGCTGCGTTTTAGCTTAACGCAGTCAGCCCAAGCCCCTCACCAAAATTTAGAGGGTGCTGCATTGCCTTTTTTGCCGGCGTTTAGTTTGGCGCGGCTTGAACAAGCGTTAAATTTGCCATTAGCTGAGATTGCACAGCCATTTTATTTATCATTGCAAGGTTTACAAGCACAGACAGAGGAGTTAAGTGCCCAAGTCACCGGCTGGTTTTTTATCGCCCCTAAAAATAATCTGCCAAAACTGATTTATATCAATCATCGTTTGGTCAGTGATTTGGCGATTAGTCAAGCCATACAAAAAGTGGGTCGCAAGCTAGGGATTGGCATCGATAATTCGCTACAAATGGGCTATGCGTTGTCTTTTGAGCTGCCTGCCGAGTGGATAAATGTCAATATTCACCCAAGTAAACAACAAGTCAAAATCCAGCCATTGACCAATATATTAGCTTGGTTGTCTCAGCATATGCTAGAGCAATTGCAGCCTAAAATGACTGAGTTAAATACCCTGCAACGGCAAGCTTGCGTGACAAAAACTGATGACAGTAACGTCGATAAATTTCAAAAATTGCCTACAGGTGAAGCTACGTCCATTCAGTATATAAAGACCGGTGAGATAAAGACGGGTGAGAAACCCAACGCCACCCATGAGCTAACCCATGTTGCCGAAAATCAGTCGATTTATCAGGTGGCAAGAAAGGGTGCTGTTGATAGGTTAACGGATAGCGACGCGATACAGCTAGTAACCTTATTTGAAAACAAGCATGAATTTGAAAGACAGCATCAATGTGAAAACCAGCATCAAACTTTTGCTTTAATTTTTTGGCAAGGATATTTTTATCTGATTGATTTACAATACCATCATATAGACAGTTATGATACAGCCTATGTTCAATCTTATTTGAATCAAGCTGATTTTACCCACATTGCCGATAATGCCATTCGAGTCAGTGAAGCTGACATGCTACAATGGCTGCTGTCGCATTCGCATTTACCTAATCCCTAGTTACCTCCCTAGTCACCTTAACAATCCCCAGAATAAGCTATGATAACAGCCGATAAACAAGACGTGATTTGCCTTATAGCACCTACTGCCAGCGGCAAGACAGCGTTGGCGTATGAACTCTACGAAACAGGCAAATATCGTCTTATTTCGGTAGATTCTGCCTTGATTTATCGGGATATGAATATCGGTACTGCCAAACCGACACGTGAAGAATTGGCAAAGTATCCACATGCCCTCGTTGACATCATCAGTCCTGAGCAAAGCTACAGCGTTGCCCAGTTTGTAAGCGATGTGGACTATCATATCAATCTTGCTCATCAGCAAAATAAAACACCTGTGTTGGTGGGTGGAACCATGCTGTACTATATGGCACTGATTCAAGGTATTAATGATATCCCAGCAACCTTGCCTGAGATTCGCCAACAAGTCACCCAATTGATTGCCGAGCAGGGGATTGAACAGCTACATGCTTATTTAACCCAGGTAGATCCTATCCTTGCTAAGCAACTCAAAACCACAGACACCCAAAGAATTGGCAGAGCGGTCGAAATCTATCTACAAACAGGCAAGCCATTAAGCGCTTGGCAAAACCAGCCAGCTAGGGCATTGGCCGATAACCCACATCAGCATTGGCAGATTTTAGCCGTCATGCCAGATCGTGATTGGTTACACAAGCGTATCGCACTTCGGTTAGATATCATGTGGCAACAAGGTTTTTTGCAGGAAGTGATTGCCCTGCGACAACGATATCACCTCACGGCTGATCTGCCATCCATGCGCTGCGTTGGCTATCGGCAAGCTTGGGATTTTTTAGAAAAAATACAAAATACAACATTGTTTACATATGATAATAATGAAGAAAATTTTCATGATGATGTGGCGCGTTTTTTACTAAACACGCACAGCTCCCCAATTCAAGATTATAGACAAACTATGCAAAATGAGGCATTATATGCTACAAGACAGTTAGCAAAACGCCAATATACATGGATGCGTAAGCTGGTTAGCACACAACAATTGGTTGAGCGTTTTGATATCAGACCCTTGGCAACTATTGATCAAGCAAGAAATTTGCTAATAAAAACAAGTTAACAGCAGTGACATGCTTGGGTGATACTATTTGAGTGCTTATCTAATATGGTGATTCGACAATCCATATTAAGCTAATAAGGTATAATTAAAAATTCGTTTAAAAATATAATAATTTAACCAACTTTCTGTTTATTTCTGGGAGAAACCTATGTCAAAAGGTCAAACACTACAAGACCCTTTCTTAAATTCTTTACGCAAAGACCGTATTCCAGTGTCTATTTTTTTAGTCAATGGCATCAAACTTCAAGGTCAAATCGAATCTTTCGATCAATATGTGGTATTACTCAAAAACACCGTCAGTCAAATGGTCTACAAACACGCCATTTCAACGGTAGTACCTGCCCGTAATCCCCGTTCAGCCACGCCAATGCCAGGGGCAAGTGGATATGGCCAATCTAGCCAACTGGGCTTTGGTCAAACAGGCGGTTTTGAGCCACAAGGCTATGGCGCAAATCGCACAGGGTTTGCTAATCGTGGGGGCTTTGGTGACCGCGGCTTTGATGGCGGTTATGACAATGACCCACGTGGCTATTCGCACGAGCGTACAGGGTTTGCCCAAGCACCGTATGATCGCAGTGGTTTTACTGACCGTGGTTTTGATAGCGGCTATGACACTATGAATTTTGAGCCTGCCAAAGATGATACTAATTTTGACGATGATGCCAATGGCAATGGTGAAGACAAGTTTTAATTTTAAATCCAACATCTTATATGACGTGGCGAACATTATCAGTGTTCGCCATTTTTTATAGCTTTTATAACTTGTCTTTTATAGTTTATTTGGAACTGATTTAGCAATGCCTGGATTGTTAATATAAACTCGATGAAATGTTGTCAAAATATGTATTTTCGGACTTATCCCGTGAATATTGGCTTAAATTGCGCTATGATAACGACAGTTTGAAAAAGTTTAAATTTTAGCTTTTAAGGTTGCTGATGGCTGAGCGATTAAGCGCACCAACAGCCATCTTGAAAAATTAGTGAGGAATTATCTTGGATGCATCGGTTGATTATTTAAAGCATGCCAAAGACGCTATCAAAACAGAACAACATGCTTTAGATTTGCTGATTGAACAGCTAGATGAACGATTTGTGACCGCTTGCCATTTGATTGAAAACTGTCAGGGGCGTGTAGTGGTGACAGGCATGGGTAAGTCAGGGCTTATTGGTCGCAAAATTGCAGCGACTTTTGCCTCAACGGGAACGCCGTCTTTTTTTATGCATCCTGGTGAAGCAGGTCATGGCGACTTAGGCATGTTGGTCAAAGGCGATGTGTTAATTGGCATCTCAAACTCAGGTGAGTCAGATGAAATCCGCACGTTACTGCCAGTGGTAAAAAAACTGGGCATTCCGCTCATTAGTATCAGCCGTGACAAACGCGGTATTTTGCCAAGATCTGCCGATGTGGCTTTGACTTTAGGAGCGTCTGAAGAAGCTTGTCCCCTTGGGTTAGCACCGACATCAAGTACCACAGCTACTTTGGCGCTAGGAGATGCGTTAGCGGTGGCGTTGGTGCATAGTAAGCATTTTACCTCAGAAGATTTTGCTTTATCACATCCTGCAGGGGCATTGGGTCGCAAATTATTGACCCAAGTAAAAGACTTGATGCATGTGAATAACCTACCAACCATTAATGAGCATTCAACGCTTAACGAAGCCTTGTTTAGCATGACAGGTGGCAGACTAGGGATGACAGTGATTACCAATGCGAACAATCAAGTCGTGGGTGTATTCACCGATGGTGACTTGCGGCGTAGCTTAGCGCGCCAATTGGGGCTTGATACGCCGATTAGTCAGGTGATGTCAACCAATCCAAAATCCGTCAATTCTGATATGCGTGCGTCTGACGCGCTGACATTAATGAATGAACAAAAGATAAATCAGCTATTAATCATTAATGATGATAAGACTTTAGCGGGTATTTTGACCTTGCATGAGCTACTGCATGCGGGTGTGAACTAATAGGCTTAAAATAACTAGGCTTACAATAATAAGGATAAGGTCATGCAAAGTCTGCTCACTAAAGCAAAAAACGTTAAACTATTGGTCATGGATGTGGATGGTGTATTGTCTGATGGAAAAATTATCTATGACGCCAACAGTGTTGAAATCAAAGGCTTTAATGTTCAAGATGGCTTTGGTATTCAGCGTATTCACCAAGCAGGGATTCAAACTGCCATTATAACGGGTCGTACTAGTGACATTGTCACGCATCGCGCCAAAGAATTAAAAATTACCTATCTAGTGCAAGGGCGGGAAGACAAATTGACAGCACTCAATGAATTGTTAGCTAATATTGGTATTTCGCTAGCAGAATGTGCGTATATCGGTGATGATTGGCCAGATATCAAAGCCTTGCAATCCGTCGGATTTGCTGTAGCCGTGGCAAATGCCAATGGCGAAGTCATCAAACGTGTGGATATGGTTACCACACGCTCAGGCGGAGAAGGAGCTGTTCGTGAGTTATGTGATTTGATTTTAAAAGCAACGGGTCATTACGATGATATTTTGGCAAGTTATGTGATTTAGTGCCTGTAAGTTGGTTTAAGGGATTTGTGCTAAGGGATTTGTTCTAAGTGATTTATTTTAAGTGATTTGGCGTATGCGGTTTAGTGTGGTAACGTCCGTTTTTATCAAATTTTTTGGCAATGTTAGGTGGCAATCGTGTCAACAAAAACGCTATTTATTTTAGGCTTATTATTTATTATCGTATCGGCCTATTTTTATGCGCAAAACGATGCTCGCTTGACCCAAGTGTCACTCAAACCGACCGATATTGATTACCAAGCAGAGCAAATCAAAGCGCTACAAACGACCGAAACAGGTAGTGTCGGCTATCAGTTAACAGCGGCGCAGGTAACCCATTACCAAAATGCCAATACCGCCGTGATGTCCAAGCCGCAGATTGTTATCCGTCCAAAAAATGAGCGTGAAGTAACCTTGGTGGCAGACCAAGCACAATTGGATGAAAATAAGCAGATTGCCAAACTGATAGGTAACGTGACCTTAACGAGCGTTCCGTTGCTCACCCAAAATACTAGTATGTCAAATTTGCCCGTAAAAATGATAGGTAAAAACTTTGTCGGTGATTTGGTCAATAATACAGTAATGACTAATGAACCGCTTACCTTTATCCATGGGAATAATCGGTTTGATGCCAAACAATTTAGTGGTGACTTGGCAACGGGTGATTACGGTTTTGGACAAGTGAGTGTGATGATTCAACCTGCACAGTAGCTAACCCTATCTCTATGGAGTAGAGTGGCTACTGTTAAGATAGTCATTCAGTTGCGATGTTGACGGGATTTAAGTGAGTATCAAAAATCTTTAACTTCGGTGCTAATTTAATCTATATTGTTGATTTTAAAATTTTTATATAAAAGGTTTAACATGATTGTGGTGAAGACTCGACAATTAATAATGGCTGGCGGTGTGTTAGTTGCTGGCATCCTTGCGGCATCGAACGTGGCAAACGCCCTGCCATCAGACGCCAATGAGCCGATTCGGTTATTGGCAGACAAAGCGACGTACAGTGAGCGCTCTGGGGTGACAAGCTATACAGGCAACGTCACCATTTCCCAAGGCACGCTCAAAATGGCGGCCGATAATTTAACCGTCAATTTGACGCCAACTCGCGCCATCGAAAGTGCAGTCGCAACCGGGCGTCCTGCCACTATCCAACAAATTGTGACACAAGAGAAGGGCTTGGCGAAAGGTCAGGCGAATCGAATTGATTACAATGTCAAAACAGGGCTTGTCACTCTGACAGGTAATGCGCGTTTGACCCAAAATGGCGGTAGTTTTTCTGGGAATGTCATCCATTACAGTCTAAAAGTGGGTGATATTGAGGCAAAAGCAGGGAATAACCAACGTGTTGAGCTGCTGTTTCCGCCACAAGCGAGCAACCGTGTGGGCGTTCGCAATCGCTAGTATTTTTTAACTTGCTTTCGCTCTGTTCATTGCCATTGTTTAGTTCTAGGATTTATTATGTCGCAACCGCAAGCCAACCAGTCTCTAATCATGCAGCACCTTGCCAAACGCTATGGCAAGCGTTGGGTGGTTAAAGACGTGTCTTTTTCGGTAGAACAAGGACAAGTGGTTGGGCTACTCGGTCCAAATGGGGCGGGCAAGACCACCAGTTTTTATATGGTCGTTGGTTTGGTCAATATGGACAAAGGGCAAATACAGCTGGGCAATCGGGATTTGTCGGCATTGTCCATGCACGAGCGCGCCGCATCAGGCATTGGCTACTTACCGCAAGAAGCGTCAATTTTTCGCAAATTAACCGTTGAAGAAAATATTTTATCGATTTTGCAGACTCGCACAGATTTGGATAAAGCGGGGCAGCAGCAGCAACTTGAGCAGCTGATTGGGGAATTTAATTTGGGTCACGTACGCCACTCATTAGGCATGAGCGTGTCAGGCGGTGAGCGCAGACGCTGTGAGATTGCCCGCAGCCTTGCCTCAAATCCCAAGTTTATTTTGCTTGACGAGCCTTTTGCGGGGGTTGATCCGATTTCGGTAGGCGATATCAAAGAGGTGATTATTAAGCTCAAACAGCGCGGCATCGGCGTGTTGATTACCGATCACAACGTGCGTGAGACTTTGGCTATTTGTGAACATGCGTATATTGTCAGTGAAGGACAAATTATTGCGGCAGGTACGCCAGAGCATATTTTAGACAATGAGTTGGTACGTAAGGTCTACTTGGGTGAAAACTTCATGGTCTAGCAAGCAGGGTTTAGTAAGATTGTTCAAGGCAAAACGTGATGACGATCAAAGCACGCATCTGGCAAGCAATGTTATTTGAGACAATCGCCATACTGCTATCGTTAGGCTGGGTAAAATTACTCAGCTTTTTTGGCTTTACGGGTAGTGAATCGCAGCATAACTCAAGTATATTAGCGCTGCTGATTGGCATTTCGCTCATCGCCATGATTTGGACATTTGTTTATAACTTACTGTTTGATAAATTTTTTACCGGTGAAAAACTGGCTCGTCCGCTATGGCTACGGGTACTGCATATACTGGGGTTTGAAGGTGGCTTGTTGGGCTTTACCTTACCACTGGTCATGTGGGTGATGAATATTGGACTGTGGCAGGCGTTTATGCTCGATATTTCGTTGACCTTACTTATTTTGGTGTATGGGTTTATTTTTTACTGGATTTATGACCTAGTCGCCCATAAATATAGTCGCAAATAACGGCAATCTTGCGTGTCAAAACTTGTGTGTCAAAAATAGTTCGCTATCCCTAATTTCATTGCATTAATTTCATCGCATTGTTTATCCCTCTCACCACCATCAATACGCTTTAAGTTTCTTTATTCTTTAATTTTTCTTTATTTCTAAATTTTTCATTGCAAATTGGAATCTATGGCAAAATCAAAATCATCCTACGTATGCCAACAATGTGGCGCAAACTTCGGTAAATGGTCGGGACAGTGTGCCGAATGTGGCGCCTGGAATAGCCTTGTCGAAGCCCCACCGGTCAGCATGCCACATCATAAACCCGTCACCAAAAAAGCTAGCAACTACGCAGGCGAACAATCGAGCGTCATGCCACTTAATGCCGTGCCTATGTCACTCGATACTAGGCTACCAACGGGTGTTGGTGAATTTGATCGGGTGTTAGGCGGCGGCTTAGTAGCAGGTTCTGTGGTGCTGATTGGGGGTGATCCCGGTATTGGCAAATCCACTATCTTGCTACAGACGGCGATTCACATGGCAGAAAATCACAGTCTAGCCGGCAGTGCGCTGTACATTACGGGTGAAGAATCGTTGTCACAGGTGGCGATGCGGGCTAGTCGTTTGGGGCTACCCAATAACAACTTAAAAGTATTGGCAGAAACCAATGTTGAAATGATCTGTCAAGCGCTAACCCAAGAGCAACCAGCCGTCGCCATCATTGACTCAATTCAGACTTTGTTTACCGAAGCCATCCAATCCGCGCCAGGCGGTGTCAGTCAAATCCGTGAATCAGCGGCGATTCTAACGCGCTATGCCAAGCAAACGGGCACAGCGTTATTTTTGGTCGGGCATGTGACCAAAGAAGGGGCACTGGCAGGTCCTCGTGTGCTAGAACATATGGTAGATGCGGTACTGTATTTTGAAGGGCAGTCGGACAGCCGTTTTCGAATGATTCGTGCGGTGAAAAATCGTTTTGGTGCCGTCAACGAGCTGGGCATTTTTGCCATGACAGATGCAGGGCTCAAAGAAGTGGCAAATCCATCGGCGATATTTTTAAGTCGCTATGATAAACCGATTGCAGGCTCAGTGGTCATGGTTAGCCGTGAAGGTACCAGACCACTACTGGTTGAAGTACAAGCGCTGGTGGATGAATCGCAAGGACAACCTAGGCGCATGGCACTAGGTTTAGATTATCAGCGCTTAGCCATGTTGCTAGCAGTCATGCACCGTCATGGCGGTATCCAAACCAATGGGCAAGATGTTTATGTCAATGTGGTAGGCGGGGTCAAGGTGCTTGAAACCGGCTCAGATTTGGCGGTGTTATTGGCCTGTGCGTCTAGTATCAAGGAAAAGCCTTTGCCTTATACCCTGGCGGTATTTGGTGAAGTGGGCTTATCGGGTGAAATCAGACCTGTGCCCAATGGTCAAGAGCGTCTAAAAGAAGCGGTGAAACATGGCTTTACCCATGCGATTGTACCCAAAGCCAATGCCCCAAAAACGCAATTAGAGCAATATCAAGGTCTCAAAATCATCGCGGTTGAGCGACTAGACGATGCGATTGATAGCGCCTTTAATTATCTATAAATAAAGGAATCATCTATAAATAAAAGACATAAAAAAAGCTGAAAAGTAATGTTTCAGCTTTTTTATAATTGACTTTTTTATTCCGCATCAGCCGCAAAATTAAAGTATTTGGATTGACTGCCAATGATTTTTTCAACCGCTTCAATCACTTCATCCACCACATCATCATACACCCCATAGTGAAGCTCATTGCGAAATGAGGTAAACGGACTTTTACGTAGGCCTGAACGCACTTCAGTGATACCATTTTTATGGTAAATAAAATCGACTTTACCATTGGTATTTAATACACAGCTTAACCGTCCATCTTTTACCATCATATCCACGCGCTCTGGCATAAAGATGTATTCATTGACATTTAACGTTTTGTCTTCGACAGCTTTCGTAACAAGTGATTTTAAATCAAACATAATGACCTCAAAGGATATTGTTTTTTATAATTAAAATTTAGGGAAAATAGCAGTATTATCACTGCTTGCTTATCCAGTGTTATTATGAAGAATTAATTTATCACTGTGTGTAAAAAAATGGATAACTTATGTTATCCATCTTCATCTTGTTAAGTGCTAGGGTTTATTTAATTTATTCTATTTAACTTATTCTATTTAACCCACCGTATTTAATTGGGCCCAGTTAAGTTAGCTCAAAATTAAGCTGTCATCTTCTACCACTTCGCCGCGGGTGCGTTCAAACATATTGAGTAAATCATGAACAGTCATGCCTTTGCGTTCATCGCCTGATACGTCTAGTACCACTTGCCCTTGGTGTAGCATGACGGTGCGTGTGCCGTGATTGAGCGCTTGTTGCATGGAGTGAGTGACCATCATGGTGGTGAGATTGTTTTCTTGGACGATTTTATCGGTCAGTTCCAAGACGAAAGCGGCGGTTTTTGGGTCAAGGGCAGCCGTGTGTTCATCGAGTAGTAAAATTTTCGACGGCTGCAGGGATGCCATTAATAGGCTAACCGCTTGGCGTTGCCCGCCTGATAATAAACCCATACGGTCAGTGAGTCGATTCTCTAACCCTAATTTTAAAATCGCCAGTTTTTCACGGAAAATTTCACGGTTTTTGTGATTCAATGCGCCTTTTAAAAAACGCGATTCGCCGCGCTTGTAAGCAAGTGCCATGTTTTCTTCAATGGTTAAGGCTTCACAAGTACCTGCCATTGGGTCTTGGAAAACGCGTGCTACCCAGTGTGCGCGCTGGTGGGCAGATTTTTTGGTCACGTCAATATTGTTTAAGGTAATTTTGCCGCTATCCACCCGAATAGTGCCAGCGACGGCATTTAAAAACGTCGACTTACCTGCGCCGTTGGTACCAATGACCGTGACAAATTCACCCGCCTCAATACGCAGGCTGATACCACGTAAGGCAGGGTTTTCAATGGGCGTACCAGGATTGAAGGTCAATCGTAGGTTGTCTGCGTTCATCATAAGGCATTGTCCTTTTACTTTACTTTTACTTTATAAGTTGTTAAGTGCCAAAGTTAACATCAACTATTTGATACCAAGTTAAGCAGCATGCTTATGGCGATTGCTCAAAATTTTTGATTTGATTTTTGGTAGGATTAAAGCAATCACCACCAGTAGTGCGGTGACTA
Organism: Moraxella sp. CTOTU48841; assembly: GCF_032061225.1. Taxonomy (NCBI): domain Bacteria; kingdom Pseudomonadati; phylum Pseudomonadota; class Gammaproteobacteria; order Moraxellales; family Moraxellaceae; genus Moraxella; species Moraxella sp. CTOTU48841. The sequence goes on along the minus strand of NZ_DAMBFQ010000001.1, from coordinate 492,766 downwards.
AGTTAACATCTTGAGGACCAAAACCAATCGCACGTAAGGTATCATTTGACAACGCAATTTGGATAAAGAATTTATAAAGAATCGCCCCGACAATAGCAGATAGGGTAATCCACAGCATTTTTTTGGCAGGGATGATGGTCTCACCAATGATAACGGCAGCAAGGCCAATCACAATGGTACCAACACCAATGGAAATATCGGCACCCCCTTGGGTTTGTACGAAAATTGCACCAGCAAGCGCAATCAGTCCGTTAGAAATCGCCATACCTAACAAAATACTACGAGAAGTGGCAATCCCCTGTGCTTGTGACATTCTAAGGTTAGAGCCAGTTGCCCGCATCGCCAAGCCCATCTCAGTACTAAAAAACCAGTCTAGGAATAATTTGGCAGCAAGCACCACACCCCCAATCACCACACAGCGCATCCAATAGCCGTTACTATCGGTCACCAGTTCGCCAAATATCGTTGGCTCACCGAGCAATGGCAAGTTTGGCGCTTGCATAATACGCAAATTGACGGCATACAGCGCGACCATGACTAAAATACTTGAGAGCAGCTGTAAAATACCAAGTTTGACATGTAGCCAAGCCGTTACCAAACCTGCAACACCACCAGCAAGCATACCAAAGATACAAGCCAGCCAAGGGTTGACATCCGCGATGATTGCCACGCCTGCGACAGCACCGCCTAAGGGAAAACTACCATCCGCGGTCAAATCTGGAAAATCTAACACCCGAAATGAAATGTATACGCCCAAAGCCACTAACGCATAGATTAGACCACTTTCTAGGGCACCAAATAAAGCAAGTAACGACATAACTGTTCACACAAAAAAGTAAAGACCGCTTGTTAATTTAACAAGCAGTCAGATGTTAAGGTAAACCAAGTGGCATTAAGCGTAATGCGACTAAAGTACAAATACGCGCTTTGAAACTTTAGTTGCCACTGGGAAATTAAATTTGCAATCACATTAAAACAGCTAACATTAACGAATGACTTATTGTTTAGCTTTTGGCGCAGGCTCTACTTGTGCTGCCTGACTAATTAAATCTTGTGGCAGCGTGATGCCAACCTCTTGCGCGTGTTTTGGGCTAAGGTATAAATCAAGCTTATTCATAGTGATAGGCTTGATAGTACCTGGTTGTTCACCTTTTAGAACGCGTCCAACGATTTTACCTGTTTCGATGCCCAAATTTTTGTAGTTGATACCCATTGCCGCGACTGCACCACGGGCAACGGAATCAGTATCAGACGCCACTAGAGGGACTTTAATTTCTTTAGCCGCTTGGTAAAGCGACTCATAGGCCGATACCACGTTGTTGTCAAGTGAGGTATAGATGAGCTGAACTTTACCTTGTAGACCGCGAGTTGCTTGCGGAATATCGGTAGTGCGCTGTGCAGGTGCCGCAACGATGTTGATACCCATAGGTTTAAATTTTGCTTCAAGCGCTTTGAGTACTACCGTTGAGTTGACTTCCCCTGGGCTGTATACATAGCCGACTGATTTGAGATTTGGTACGACTTTTTTCATCAGCTCAATCTGTGGCTCAAGTGGCAACATGTCTGATGCGCCTGTCACGTTGGTGCCAGAGGCTTCCCAAGATTTTATCAGTTTTGCTTCGACAGGGTCGGTAACTGCAGAGAAAATGACAGGAATTGAGTTGGTCGCTGCAATGACGGATTGCGCCGATGGGGTAGCAATGGCAACGATGGCATCGGGTTTATCCGCGGCAAATTGTTTGGCAATCTGACCGGCAGTCGCCGTATTGCCTTGGGCTGATTGGAAATTTACTTTTAGGTTTTGACCTTCTTTAAAGCCTTCGTTGCCAAGCTCTTCAATCACACCTTGACGAACGGCATCTAATGCTGGGTGCTCAACGATTGCCGTGATAGCAACAGACTTGGTATCGCCTGACACAGCTGTCGTTGCGCTTGCCGTGCTTGCGCTACTGGCATCAGCTGTTTTATTGTTAGATTGGCTACAGCCCATCAGGCTTGCCATACAAATTCCACCTAGCATCATTGCTTTGGTCAAACGAGAAACACCAAATGTAGCGTTCAACATATATCACTCCAAAAATCCATCCATAGGGTAACAATTAAAAAGGTAATAAAAAGGTAAATCTTAAAAAGAAAATCTTACACTTCAATAACAATATCATACAGCATTGTTAAGCATTATTTACATTTTATCAGCTAATTTTGCAGTCGCATAGCGTTATATATAGTAGCCCTAATCAAAGTTTTGGGTAACTGGTCAAAAAGGTGTTTTCTGATAAATTCATACAATATAAAAATCTGTCTCATTTCGCTACTGCATCATTTTTTAATAATAATTCGCTAAGGCATCAGCTAACTAATAAGTCATAGCGCATTGTTTTTAAGTAGAAAGAAAATTACCACAGCATTGTCATATTAAGTTACATTTTAATTTCATAATATAGCTTCATACAAAATTACTTATCCAGCACAGAGAAAGGTGTATGACAATGAAAAAATCGACATTATTAACTAGCTTATTTTTAGCGGGCTCGTTCGTGGCTTCACCCGTTGTTTTGGCAGACCCCGGTCATGGTAAAGCTCAATATAAACAAGAAAAAAACTGGAAACAGCAACAACAACACTATAAAGATGACCGCAAAGAAAACCAACGCTACAACACAAACCATGATAGAGACCGCGACAGAGGCGACAATAAATACTACGATAGTCGTACGGGTCGCTACCTAACCCACGATCAGTATCGCCAATTGCCCCCAGGACTGCAAAAAAATGTCGCACATGGTAAAGCGGTACCACCAGGCTGGGCAAAAAAACTAGACAGTCGTTATTACAGCGTCAAGCGATATAATGACCGTAATGTCTATGTGTTAAATAACAATGCTTATCGCCAAGCAAAGGTTATCAGTCGCCCGCGCCCAGGTGAAGTGCGCCTACGTGTTGACAACCGCGTACTTGATGTCATTGAAGCGACACGTGTTATTTTAAATGTGCTTTAAATAACGCATCATTTTACTGTAGAGTTTGAACAACCCGTCTATTTAGGCGGGTTTTTTCTTATTTACCCATAGCAATTATTTGTCAATTTTTCGCTCGGGTGTAGTATCAACGTTAATCGCGCCTTTTAATAGTTCAGGATTTAGTGTTAAGCCTTGTGCTTGCGCGTGTTTTGGGCTCACGTATAAAGTTAATTGGTTCATCACTTCGGGTTTAACTTGAGTGACAGGTGTACCATCCAAAATTTTGCCTACCATTTTGCCTGTGGCGCGCCCAAAGTCATAATCATTGACACCGAGTGCTGCCGTAGCGCCGCGGCGGACGCTAAACTCATCGGAGGCGATGATGGGAAGTTTTAGTGCATTGGCTGATTGCACCATTGATTCAAATGCCGACGCCACATTATTGTCCATTGAGGTATAAATCAACTGGGCTTTGCCGCCAAGACTGTTAGTTGCCATGGCAATATCAGTCGGACGGTTGGCTGGGATATCCACTAAGTTCATGCCACGCTCTGGCAGCGCAATGTTGAGTTTATCTCGCAGCGCCACTGAATTCATTTCACCTGCGCTAAACACATAGCCAATGGATTTGGCTGACGGCATGATTTTTTGTATAAAGTCAAGCTGCGGTGCTAGCGGTAATTGGCTGGATAAACCTGTGATGTTGGGCTGAGTCGGGGTGTTTTGTTGAGTAATGAGTTTGGCGGCAACAGGATCTGACACCGCTGTATAAACAATCGGTATCTCTTTGCTAGCGGCAGCCAACGACTGAGCGGTAGGGGTGGAGATTGCCACGATAGCATCAGGTTTGTCAGCAACAAATTGTTTGGATATTTGTCCTGCCGTTGCTGTATTGCCTTGTGCAGATTGAAAATTTACCGTCAGATTTTGCCCTTTGATATACCCTTCAGCAGCCAATTCATCAAGGATACCTTGGCGAATGGCGTCGAGCGATGGGTGCGCCACAATCGCAGAAATGGCGATGGTTTTATTGGGTTTTTGGCTGGCAGTGGCTGAGGGTTTGCTAGACGTGTCTGCAGCTTGCGCGGCTGGTTTCTGAGGTGAGCAGGCGGCTAAAGATAAACCAAGAAGGGCGCAGATAGCGGATAATTGACCGTGTGTGGTTGACAACATAGTATTCCCCAATCATCAAAATTATTTTGTGAGCAGAGTATATCATTTCAACGTACTAGTTTGCTATAACATAAATGAAAGTTTGCTATCCTCTATACATATTATACATAAGTTTTTTATTGCTTAGCGGTTTTTATGAATATTGGTCTATTAAAAATGTTGTAAATATTGCTGTCTGAGTAGGTTTAATTACATAAAGCGCTTAATGGAAACAAAAAGACCTTAATTGAAACATAAAGAATCAAAATAATTGGATATTTCATGAAATTGTCATAATAAAATGGTATGAAAATCTTTCGATATCTTTTAGAATACAAATTCTACTCGCAGCATTATTTATCTTTTTTAAACGATTCGTTGCAGCGTTGATTAAGTTAAACATGTCTGTGCTTAGTAAAGGTAAATGATTCACAGATGGAATCATCGTACACTAACTCAACAAGGAGGCTATATGAACTCATCAAACTTGATGGCAGGCGTATTAGTAGTTGGTGCTATTCTACCTTCGGCTGAAGCACCCCATTATTGCCAATACAATAAGTCAGCTAATCCGGTTAGAGCCAATCGAAAATCTATACCCGTTCGCATCAGCGTTAGCAAAAGCGACCGTTAATCGGGCGACATTATCGATTTTTTGATATTTAGGATAGCTTAATAAAAAAACCGCTGGTAATTATCAGCGGTTTTTTGTTGTGATCAAAAAAATGATTAAGAATGTGTCAAAATGTTTCAGCTCATCGCAATCAATCACAGTTAAGCCAGTTAAACCCATTAAGCAAGGGTCGCACCCGCAGGGATATGGTCATCTAAAGTAACAACCGTCAATTGACCGGCTTTTTCAGCCGATAAAATCATACCTTCAGAAATACCAAACTTCATTTTTCGTGGCGCAAGGTTGGTGACGCAGACCACGGTTTTACCCACCAATTGTTCAGGGTTATAAAATTTGGCGATACCGCTAAACACATTGCGCGTTTTCACATTGCCCTGCGCATCTGTCTCACCCACATCTAGGGTAAATTGCAGCAATTTATCTGCACCTTCCACGTTGTTGCAGGCTAGTACTTTTGCTACGGTCATCGTGACTTTGGCGAAGTCATCGATACCAATCAATGCGTTAGCATCAGTGGAGTGTTCGCTAGCGGCGGCTTTGGTTTTACTCGCGCCAGATGGTCCAGTTGCGGCTTGATTGGCGATAGCAGGCTGCTTGTTTAAATCTTCTTTTGAGGCGTCCACCATCGCAGCAACTTTATCTTTGTCAACCCGCTGCATCAATGGGGTAAAGGCGTTAATGGTATGCCCGACCAATAACGCATGACGGCTATCAAAATCTAGGCTGTCAACATTGAGAAAAATTCGTGCTTTCTCACACATCAATGGCAATACAGGGGCAAGATAAACCACCAACTGACGGAAGATATTAAGCGCGACGGTACACACCGCTTGTACTTCGGCTTGTTGGCCTTCGACTTTGTTAAGAGCCCACGGTTTTTTGTCGTCGATGTACTCATTGGCTTTGTCTGCACACGCCATAATCAAACGCATGGCTTTGCTAAATTCGCGCGCTTCATAAGCAGCAGCGATGTCTTCGCCGGCATCAATGATTTGTTGCACTAAAGCAGGCTCGCTGATTGTCAGTGCCAGTTTACTACCATGGTTTTTATGGATAAACCCTGCGCAGCGGCTAGCGATATTGACGACTTTACCCACCAAGTCTGAATTGACTTTTTGCATAAAGTCTTCGAGGTCAAGATTGATATCTTCGACACTGGCAGATAATTTGCTAGCAAAGTAGTAACGCAAGTATTCAGGGTCAAGGTTTTGTAAGTAGGTATCAGCTTTGATAAAGGTGCCGCGAGATTTACTCATTTTCTCGCCATTGACAGTCAAGAAGCCATGCGCGTTGATGGCAGTTGGGGTTCTAAATCCTGCGCCTTCAAGCATGGCTGGCCAAAACAGGGCGTGGAAATACACAATATCTTTACCGATAAAATGATAAACTTCGGTGTTGTTATGATTTTCTTTTGACCAATAGTCATCAAAATTTAAGCCTAAATGCGCACCTTGTTGGTCACACAAGTTTTTGAAACTTGCCATATAACCGACGGGCGCATCGAGCCACACATAAAAATACTTGTCGGGTTCACTGGCTGGGGTGTTTGGGATTTTAAAGCCAAAATACGGTGCATCACGGCTGATATCCCAGTTAGCAAGCCCTGCATCAAACCACTCTTGTAATTTGTTGGCGATAGAGGTCTGCAGGCGACCTTCTTTACGCGTCCAATTTTGCAAAAATTCGCTAAAGTTGGGCAGATTAAAGAAATAATGGATGGATGATTTCAAAACAGGCGTTGCACCTGAAAGCGTTGAGTAAGGATTTTTGAGTTCGGTGGCATTGTAGGTCGTGCCGCAGACTTCGCAGTTATCGCCGTATTGGTCTTTTGCGCCACATTTTGGGCATTCGCCTTTGACAAAACGGTCTGCCAAAAACAAGCCTTTTTCTGGGTCATACAGCTGTTCAACTGCTTTGTGCGAGATATGACCGTTTTCATACAAGCGATTATAAATCATCTGGGAGTAATGCTCATTTTCAGGGCTATGGGTTGAGTAGTAGTTGTCAAAATCAACCAAAAATCCCGCAAAATCTTTTTCATGGGAGGCTTTGACATCGGCAATTTGCTCTTCAGGGGTGACGCCGTTGGCTTCTGCTTTAAGCATAATCGCTGTACCATGGGCATCATCGGCACATACATAGGTTACTTGATGACCCAATGATTTCATAGCGCGTACCCAAATATCGGTCTGGATGTACTCAACCAAATGACCCAAATGAATCGGACCATTGGCATAGGGTAGGGCGCTAGTAACTAAAATTTTTCTCACAATACACCTATCATTGATTTGTTTAAAAAAACGTTATTATTGCTGTATGATAGCTTAAATCGCATCATTTCCCAACCAATGGGCATCAATCAAACAAGAAAAATTACTTTTCACACAGATATGTTCAATCCGTCTCTGTGAAAATTGGCAATAAACCCCACTTAACAGTGGTTAAAATCGTTAAAATAACAACATTGGGGTAAGCAACTATCATGTTCAACTTTATCAAACCAAAAACCGTGGCAACAGTGGATGAGTCCACGCTTAATCAGTTATTTGATGAATATCATGTCAATAACCAACCAATTCGCCAATATGTCAAAGGGGCTAAACAGCAAGGTAATAGTCTGACATTGGATTTGCGCTTGCCCGATGATTGCAATCCTGAACAAATCCATCATGATTTGAGCCAAAAGCTGCATATTCATGGGGTCAGTGAAGTGAATATGAATATTACCTTATTTGACAGCACTACTGCGCCAAAACCTACGACCAAAGGCAGTGGCTCAACCCTACCTAAAACTACCAATGCCATGCCACCTGTCACTCAGGCCGCGCCACAGAGTGACAAATTAGTCACAGATACCCCTGAACCTGCGATTGCCAAAAAAGCCACTACCCAAGCAGAATTAACACCGCATCCACGTATCGCACATATTATTGTGGTGGCTTCGGGCAAAGGCGGCGTCGGCAAATCGACAACGACAGTGAATATCGCCTTGGCGCTGCAAAAAATGGGCAAACGTGTGGGCGTGCTGGATGCGGATATCTATGGCCCGAGTATTCCAAGTATGCTTGGCGTGGCAGGTCAGCAGCCGCAGCTCGAGCATGAGCAATTTGTACCGATTGCAGCGCAAGGTATGCCGATGCTATCTATCGGTAGCTTGTTGAGCGATGACACTACCCCGATTGCTTGGCGCGGTGCCAAAGCGACAGGCGCACTGATGCAGCTTTACAACCAAACCAACTGGCCAAATCTTGATTATTTGGTGATTGATATGCCACCTGGGACGGGGGATATTCAGTTGACGCTTGCCCAGCGTATTCCTGTGACCGGTGCGGTGATTGTGACCACACCGCAGCATATCGCCTTACTAGATGCGCAAAAAGGCATTGAGATGTTCCGCAAAACCCATATCCCTGTGCTGGGCGTGGTAGAAAATATGGCGCTGCATACTTGTAGCAGCTGTGGGCATACCGAAGCAATTTTTGGCGAAGGTGGCGGTGATAAAATGGCAGCACAGTATCGAGTGCCACTACTGGGGCAATTACCACTGGCGAAAGGCATCCGCGAGCAAGCCGATAAGGGCGAGCCGTCCGTCATTGCCAATCAAGGCGCAGGCGATGAATTTGCCGACTATTATCTCAATATCGCTAAAAATATCGAAGCTAATATCGCAAAATTTGCCAAACCGCATGATAATAATCGGATTTTCTAAATTGAAATCTGATAGTCAATGCGAGCGTATTTGAAAAATTACAAGCCTGTTTGCATGTTAAAATTCAAACAGGTTTTAAAATAATATAAGCCCCAATTAACCATGTCTTCAATTGGATGAGTTATGCAAAAAACGCTATTTAAAATTGCTAAAATGGATTGCCCATCTGAAGAGCAAATGATTCGGATGGCATTAGCGCCCAATACCCGAATTCACTCGCTAGCCTTTGATATTGCCAATCGTCAGATGACAGTAATTCACGAATGCGATGCTGCAGTGATATTGCAGCAACTACAGCCGCTAAATATTGACAGTTCTATCATTGGCTCGGAACTCACCCAAGTGACTGATGCAGCCAATAGCAAAACTAGCAACGATCACCAACAAAGCAAATTGTTATGGCAAGTGCTTGCTATTAACTTGCTGTTCTTTATCATAGAATCCGTGAGTGGTTGGCTAAGCGGCTCGATGGGATTGGTCGCTGACAGTCTTGATGTGCTCGCTGATAGTTTTGTGTATGGCTTAGCGCTATTTGTCGTGGGTCACTCCATACAAACCAAACAGCTAAATGCTAAGGTTGCAGCGATGGTTGGGAGTGGCGCGGTTAAAATTTTACGCTTGTCTAACAATTAAGCTTGCAAGTACTTTTTCAAGTGAAAAGGCAAGCAATCTGCCGAAAATACGTTAGACGAATAATTTAGTTAAATCTAAATTGCCAAAGTTTGCATCGGTTTTAAGATGATAAAACTGGTTAAAAGTTACTTGATAGCCGCTACCGACATTATCAAGCGTGACAGGCACACCGAGCGGAAAATTAATGCGTTGTGCCACATGCCCAAATGGGAAGTCAGTGTAGATGGGTCGCCCTGTCGCTTGTTGGATAGTACGGATGACGGAATCAAAGGTGTAATCGCCATTGTAAGCATCACTGATGCCGCTAAAATTAAATTTGCCCAGCACAATCGCTTGCTGTTTTGCCAAAATACCTGATAACACCAAGGTTTGTAGCATACGCTCGATACGGTACGGCTGCTCACCAGTATCTTCCAAAAACAAAATCCCGTTGTCGACAGTTGGCATATACGGCGTGCCCACCATCGCAGATAACACGCTAAGATTACCACCCCATAAGATGCCTTTTATCGGCTTAGCCAAAGGACGCGCAGTGTCACGATAAAGCTGAGCTTCTGGCACTTGGATACGTAGCTGGTTCTGGGTACAAAGGTTGATAAAGCTTTGGATGGTATCGGTATTCACCTCTGTTTTGCCAAAGTCACTACTGAGCATTGCCCCTGCTACATAAGGGAGATGACCTTTGGCGTACAGGGCAAGCTGCAAGGCAGTAAAATCACTAAATCCCATCAACAGTGTACCGCGCTCTTTGAGTTTTTGCGTCAGCATTCGCCACTGCTGATCACTTAATTTGTTGAGCAAACGCATCGCGCCATAGCCGCCACGCACGCCAAGTAATATCTTGGGCAGCTCATGTACAGGTCGATTGAGTAACGCGGTAATATCGCCCAAGCGCTCGCTGTCTGAACCTGCAAAGCGCAAATAACGGCGACCAATCACTTCTGGATTGTCGATATAAAATCCGGCTTGGGTGAGTCGGTGAATCGCCAGTAAGTTACGCTGTTCGTCACTGCCAAATCCCGATGGTGCTACCAAATGGAGGTGGACACCGCGACCTTTGAGGGCTTCACAATTGGCTTTGATGGTCGCAAAGTCCCATTGGGGGGTCATGGGTGTTGCGCTTGGCTCGCCAAAAGCCATGTTATCAGCATCATTGTTTGACCCATAGCGCTGTGAAGGTTGGCTAATCACTTGCCCGCCAATGGTCAAATCCGCTTTTGCGCCCGTTACCGTCGCTGCCGATAGCGCTATCCCTGTTTTTAGCAGTCGACGCCGCGTCAAGCCAGCCAAGTGGGTGGTAGTCATGTGGGCGTGGGTATTCGCCATTTTTTGAAACATTTTATTATCCAAACAAATTCATCGACTTACAAAATCATGGTTAACTAATCGGGTATTTTAATCAGGTATATTCATCTTGTTGTTGGTATCTGCCGAGATACCATAATAAAAAACCCCTGTCGCCACCAAACTCGATACCGCTACAAACATCATATCAAGCGCAGCTTTGTGCATAATATATAAATTCAATAGCGCAAAGACCACGAGCGCGATGACAAAAAAAATCGCCGCGTATTGCCATTTTTTATCATTTGGGATGGATGAGCCTTTGTACCGAAAATGACGGATACTAAAGCCACTGGCGTATGCCACCAAGCCCAGCACTAACCATGCAAAAAAATTCATCGCTTATTCTCTATCAATCGTTTGGGGTGAAATTTGGATATGATTTATCAAATCAAGCAGCAAACCAAGCTCATCAAGTCAAGCAACAACTCAGGTGATTAAAGGTTGGTGGTTTGCTCGCATGCCACTTTATAGACAGTATTGCTATCTTTGTAAATAAAACCCAGATACGGACTGTCAAATTGCGGGTTTAGGCTTGCAAAACTATCGGTGATTTTGGCGAGCACGAACACGCGGTCGGGACGGGCGATGACTTTTTCTAAGTATTGATGTTCATCGGCTTTGATGTCAAAGTATTTTTGTATATCTGGGCTGTCAGTGGCGATGACTTGCATGGCTTCAGGCTTGTCCCAGTTTTTGCTAGGGTCGTTAAACTCGCGCATTTGCATGGCGTAACTTTCACCATTTTTACTATCACCATTTTTGATGATTTTTATTTGGGCAGGTTCTGTATGGCTGACTGTGTAACAGCCCACAAACACATCATCGCTAGCGGCAGGTTGTGATAGTGCTGACGACGGTTTTGCGCCATCGCTGCTAGTGGTTGCAGGGGATTGGGGCTTGTTACAAGCCGCTAAATTTAGGCTTAGCGCACAGACCATAGCCATACCCACCTTGGTCAACACAGCTGACACGAGCGCACGAGATTTTTTTTGCATAGACGTCCTTTACAACCAGCAGATAGCAACGATAAGCGCTTATTATAGACGCTTTGGCATGGCTTTTTATGCTTTTTTTTCTTATACTGAGGGCGGTTTTTGATTGTTTTGCTGTTTCATATGGGTTGTTATCTATGTCAAATCATGCCTTAACGCCCCTTGTGGGTCGAACTCTTGCTTACACTGATGGCGCCTGCCGTGGCAATCCTGGTAAAGGGGGCTTTGGTGCTGTGGTGATTTTACCTACCGGTGAGCAAATTGATATTTGCGGGGGTGAGGCGCATACCACCAACAACCGCATGGAGTTGATGGGTGCGATTGCCGCACTGGAAAACAGCCCAAAAGCGTTACCGATTCAAATTTGGTCAGACTCTAGCTATGTCATCAAAGGTATCAGTGAATGGCTGGCAGGGTGGAAAAAGAAACATTGGAAAAATGTCAAAAATGTGGAATTATGGCAGCGACTTGATGGGCTGTGCGAGCAGCGACAAATTGACTGGCAATGGGTCAAAGGACATGCCGGTCATGATGGCAATGAATATGCCGATAAGCTTGCAAACCAAGGCATTGACCAACTGCCCAAAACCTTTAGCAAAGTGATTAAAAACCCACCCAATCCTACTACTGATTTTAACGATATAAAATCCGATTTTAGTGATAAAAACCCTGATTTTGATGATAAAAAAAAAGACCCGCCCATGAACCCAATATCAACCGATAACAACCCAGTCCTCAATCACTCAGCGTTAACCCGCAATTTTAGCGATACGTCTTTTGATGACGCGCAAGACCTAGAGTTTGCCGACAGTGAGATAATGGGGGATATCTTTTTGCAGGCACTTGACGGTGAACCCGCCGCAAGCACTATTCAAACAAGCAATACCCAAACAAGCAAGGCTCAAACCCGCCATACTCAAGCTAGCCATACTCAAACTAGCCATACTCAAACTAGCATCGATGTATCAACTCAGTCATCGTTAGGGGGACAGGCAACTGACTTGCCAACAAGTGCTAACCCACATTTTGCGGTGTTTACCAACCCACAAGGGCAATTTTTCCCGCAAGATGACAGCTTGATGGCTCAACGTCCCGTGTTTAACGGTATCACCAGTCAGCCCAACCCGACTTTTATACCTTTATTGCCCATCGCCAAACACAAAGGGACTGCCAATCGCCAGCTGATTCTCGATACTGAGACCACAGGGTTTGAAGCGCAAAATGGTGACCGTATCATTGAGGTCGGTATTGTTGAGATGATTAATCGACGTTTTACCGGTGAAAAACTACATGTGTATATTAACCCAAAAATTGAGATGGGTGAGGAAGTCATTCGCGTTCATGGCATTCACAATGCGTTTTTAAATGATATGCCCGTATTTGAGCAAGTCGGTGAAGCGATTTATGACTTTCTGCAAGGCGCAGAACTCATCGCGCATAATGCAGGGTTTGACATGAGCTTTTTGCAAGCTGAGTTTGCGCGCCTTGGCTTGCCCGATATCCACCAAGCCGTCACTGTGACAGACAGCCTTGCCATTGCCAAACGTATGTTCGCAGGGCAGCGCAATACCTTGGATGCGCTGGTTAAACGTCTCAATGTCGGTAAACAAGACCGTACCTTCCACGGGGCGTTACTCGATGCCGAGATTTTAGCGGAAGTGTATCTGGCGATGACTGGCGGACAGGTTGCGTTAGCGATTGATGATGAGGTCGGCGGCGGTGTGGGCGGCGCAACTGAGCATCAGCGTTTTAGCACGACTATCAAGCGCTTTTTAGCGAGTAGTGATGCTGAGCAGGCGCATCTTGAATGGCTTAACGCCTTAAAAGATAAAAACCCGCAGCTGGCTGAAAACTGGGCGAGTGTTTAACAATAAAAATTGTCTCATTAAATCTTGTCACGTCATTTCTTTGATGGGCAAAATTTCATGATAAAGTGTAATTATTGTGCGGGTATTAACACTTTGACATAGACACTGGCATAGGGACGTCTTACAATAATCAGCAATAAGCGTAGCTGTCATAGGCGCGTTGGATTAATATGCAAGTCTACGTTAAAAACGCCTAAACATTGTCATTTCACCTTTATCACCCTAAAATCATTTTGGATAAAAAAACATGAGTCTGCCAAGTCCTAACTCACAAAAACTAACGGCCACCAATTTTGATTTGCCTTCATTGCATTTATTAAGACCTGAAATTGCCGTGACGCTACATGATGCCGAGATGCATTTAAGTGAGTTTAATGACGATAGCAGTCAAGCGCCTTTGCTACTTGATTCCGTGGATACCTTGGCGCAATTGGCAAAAGTACTGCGGTTGATTCAATTAGAGGAAGGCTATGAACTTGCCAATAGTCTATCTGCAGGACTGCAAAAACTCTATGACGAGCGCGACCAACCCAATAATGACATGATGATGGATGTGTCAGAAGGTATCATGACGTTGGCGCGTTATATCGAGTTTGTATTACTTAAAGAGACCATTGAACCCTCGTTGTTGTTGCCGATTATCAATCAACTTCACAGCGATTTGAATCAGCCAGCGCTGCAGCTATCAGACCTAACTGCCAATAAAAACAGCAGTATCGTCATTGCCAATCCAGAACAAAATTACCAACCGTTAAAATCACTCGGCATTGACCCAAAAAAACTGGTGGAAGCTTATCGCGCAGGCCTAAGCGTGGCGCTCACCGCACAAAGCAATCAATTATCGCCTAAAGAGCGAGACAAACTCAAAGCCATGCAAGCTGCGTGTGAAATGGTTTCAAAACGTACCGATAGTTTGTTTTGGCATGCCGCTGATGCGGCGGTATCCGATTTGGCAGGGGCTTTACCGCTTAGTAACTTGCAAAAGCGCGCGCTGATTTTTGTTGAACAACAATTTAATGACTATCTGCCTGTCAATGATTCTCGTTTTGCTGATTTGGTGCAGTTTGCCAGCTCAAGAGATAGCCAGCTTGCCCTGCAAGTCCAACACAAATTCTCAGCCAATACCTTAAACGAAACCCAGTTAACAGCCATGCGTCGCTTCTTATTTGGACCTGACTGTGAAGCGACTAGTACGCTCAACCACATCATCCAGCAAGAAATCGATTTGATTAAATCTGCCAGTGACAGTTATGCCCGCCAAGTTAATCTCAATTCAAGTACAGATGAGATTGATAGCATGGCCCAGCGTTTGCATGATTTAAGTAATGTGTTTAAAACCTTAAATTTAAATGAGGTGAGTGCGGCGCTGAATCAACAAACTGGCAAAGTAAAAACTTGGACGCAGCCAACGCCTAATGATTTTGATGAATTGCTTGGCACTTTAATGATGGCGGAAAATGCGGCGATTAACCTGGCAAAATCACATACCCCGGGTGCGGTGATATTGCCTGTGTACAACCAAACAATTTCGCTACATCAAATCGAAACGGCTCACAACACGCTCGTCCAAGAAAGCCGTACCGCGATTACCACCATTGAAACTGCGCTCAATAATTATCTAAATGACGCCGACAAAGATATTCTACATATCACGCCTGTGCCTGATATCATGCGCGCTATCTCGGGTGCTTGCTTATTTTTAAACTTACCTCGACAAAGCCAACTGCTCAAACGCGCTGCCACAGTGCTACAAAACTTAATCGAGCAAAATGATTGCAGGTTGTCAGAGTATCAGCTTGCTAGCATTGCCGATATTGTGATGTCAGCAGATTATTATCTAGAAAGTCTTGAAACGAACAAACCCGCAGGCAACCATGCAATGTATGTCGGCTATCGCAGCTTACAACACATGCTTGTGGCCTAGGGTAATTTGGTAACCAACATGACCACATTACACCATGATTTACTTATATGTGATAACGATAAGTTCGCTTGTATAGGCGGACTTCCTTTTTTTTATCGTTGTGAGGACGTGCCTGCTCAGGCAGTTAAAGTAAATACCGATGAGGCAGGCAACAGTATTTATGCCATTGCCCATCAAGATATCGACTTGTCGCAATTGCCAGAAGCGATTACAGGGCAGATTGAGTTTCTGCGCTTTCGACATCTGATTGGCAGCCTTGATGCGCTACAAACCAGCCAATTAGCCAAAGCCATGCAGTTGTTACGCTGGCGTCAAGATCATCAATTTTGTAGCCGCTGCGGTACGCCCACGGAGTTACACCCCGTTGAAAATGCCACCGTTTGCCCTAGCTGCCATTATCACCAATATCCCAAAGTACAGCCTTGTATCATCACCGCCATCATCAAAACTACCGCGGATAAACCGCAGATTTTGTTAGCGCATCATCTACGGGCGACAGATAGCAAAATGTATACCGTGCTGGCAGGTTTTGTGGAAGTGGGTGAGAGCTTAGAGCAATGCGTGCATCGTGAAGTGATGGAAGAGGTAGGGTTATCTGTCAGCAATTTGCGCTATTTTGGCAGCCAACCGTGGCCTTTTCCCAGCAATTTAATGGTAGGCTTTATTGCAGATTACCAAAGTGGCGATATCATCATAGATAACAATGAGCTGATGGATGCCCAATTTTTTGATGTAGATAGCTTAGATGAAAACGGCCCTATCATCCCACCAAAAGGCACGATTGCTTACCAACTGATCGAATGGGTGAAACAGCATTACCAATCTTAAACGGATTGATTAAGTGACTTGTTTTCATCATTTGTCTTGATGATTTGTCTTGATAGGTTATGGGCGAAATAGGCATGAGCTATGCTAAAATATACACTGATGATTATAGTGAATAAAAATTGAGCCATGTCTGATAGCCAACCTGTTTTCAAGGTACCCAATCTATTTAATAATTTAAACCTAAATAGCCTAAGTGTCGAGCATCAACGATTAATACAACAAATCGACCAAGTCCTGCCGCAAACCCAATGCGGGCTATGTGGTCATCCTGAAGGCTGTCTGCCGTATGCCACATCCATTGTCACACTGGGCGAATCGCATAACCAATGCGTGCCCGGTGGGCAATCAGTCACCGACCAAATCGGCAAGTTGCTTGGGCGTATACCGCTGACGGCTGAAACCTCAAAATGGCAAACGGATCCCGCTACCAATCGTCCGATGGAAATGCGAGCCATCATTCGAGAAGAAGATTGCATTGGCTGTACCAAATGTATTCCTGCATGTCCTGTCGATGCCATTATTGGCTCAGGCAAACGTATGCACACCATTTTTACCGACCTATGCACAGGTTGTGAGCTGTGTTTGCCACCCTGTCCAGTGGACTGCATCGAGTTGGTGCCCTTCCCACGGTTGATGGATGACGCGACAAGACAAACCGAGCAAGACGGATTACGCGCGCGCTATTACGCCCACCTTGACCGTATCGAACGCCAAGTCAATGACAACACCAATGCCAAACCTGTGGTCAGTATGGTACAAGCCAAACTCAATGATATCAAAGTCGATATCGATGCAGCAGCGGCTAAAAACGCCATTGAAGCGGCAAAACTACGCACCCAAATCAAAAAATTAGAAAAACAACTTGCCGTACGCGCTGATGACAACAAACAAGCCTTGGTGCAAGCCTTGCAGCAGCAACTTGCGACACTGCCATAACTTAAAGAGTGCATAATGGTTGCCAACATCAAACCAAAAATCCAAGTGCCCAAAACCGCAGAGACGCCGCCCTCACGGCGCATGCCCAATAAAAACGTGTTGCCTTTTTTCCAAAAATTAGCCGCAGCCATTGAAAAACCAGAGACGGAACTGGAATATCAGAGTAACTTTGAATTGTTGATCGCGGTCATACTGTCGGCACAAGCCACCGATGTCAGTGTCAATCTGGCTACCCGTAAATTGTATGCCGTTGCCAATACCCCGCAAGCAATTTTGGATTTGGGTGAAGCGGGGCTAAAAAGCTATATCAAAACCATTGGGCTATATAATAGCAAAGCCAAAAATGTGATGAAATGCTGTCAAGACTTGGTGGATAAATTTGCTAGCGAAGTACCGCAAACCCGTCACGAGCTTGAAAGCCTAGCGGGGGTAGGGCGAAAAACTGCCAATGTGGTGCTCAACACCGCCTTTGGGCAGCCCACTATGGCAGTGGATACCCATATTTTTCGTGTCGGCAATCGCACAGGCTTGGCATCGGGTAAAAATGTGCGAGAAGTGGAAGATAAACTCATCGCGCGAATACCACAGGACTATATATTGGACGCGCACCATTATTTGATTTTGCATGGGCGTTATACTTGTAAAGCTAGAAGTCCCGAATGTGGCAAATGCCCAGTGTATGACGAATGTATGTTTAAAGACAAAGCCAAGTTTATTGAAAAATAAGTTGCTTTAAATAAAACCAGGAAATAAAACCAGAATATTAAACGACCAATTTTTTTAATTCCAAACTTGCCTATGGATATTCATAATTTCCTAGAAGTTGCGGCGGGAAAAAATAGAGAAAGCCAACAGACTTTGCTATAATCAACCCACTTTTAGGCTACTTTTTTACAAGCAGTTTTGTAAACAACTTTACTAACAAAAAGGAAAAACTCATGGCAGATTTTAACCAAATTCTTGATGCGGGTGATGTTGATGGCGGCGTGATTAACGTGGTTATCGAGATTCCAGCGGGTTCAAACAACAAAATCGAATGGAACCGTAAACTTGGCGTGATGCAACTTGACCGCGTAGAGCCACAATTATTTGCCAAACCAACCAACTATGGTTTTATCCCACAAACCCTTGATGAAGATGGCGATGAATTAGACGCACTGATCATCACTGACACCCCGTTACCAACAGGCATCTTTATGGAAGCCAAAGTCATTGGCGTGATGAAATTCGTGGATGATGGTGAAGTGGATGATAAAGTGGTCGTGGTACCTGCCGATGACCGCAACAACGGTAACGCTATCAATACCCTAGCAGATTTACCACAGCAACTAATTAAGCAAATCGAGTTCCATTTTAATCACTATAAAGATTTGAAAAAAGCGGGCACAACCAAAGTTGAAAGCTGGGGCGACATTGAAGAAGCCAAAGCGGTGATTAAAGAATCACAAAAACGCTGGACAGAACAAGCCTAATGGCTGGTCTTGAATGTAGCTAACGCTTAAGTTCAAAAACCCTACCCACAAAGTAGGGTTTTTTTATTGCTATTTTAGCCCTCGTTTTTTACAATGACGGCATTTTTTTATTAAGTTGTTTCAAGAGTCGTTATGCAAGCCACACCGTTATACTATCGTCTCGCCATGTCGCTGTTAAAGCCACTATACCGACTAAAACTTGCGAGCAAAACCACCTTGCCTAATGAAAAGCAGCAACGCTTCGGTAAAGTGTTTCCTGAGATTCACACCCATCAGCCGATGATTTGGTGTCATGCGGTGTCACTCGGTGAAACCAATACCGCCGAGCCGATTTTAAGAGATTTGCTCGCGCAAGGCTATGCACTGTGGGTGACCAATACCACCCATACAGGCTATAACCGCGTCGAGCAGTTGTTTGCGTCTGAGATAGCAGACGGCAAGGTGTACCATAGTTTTGTACCGGTTGATAGCAAAGCGGTGATTGATAAATTTTTGACCCATGTTCAACCCGTCGCCGCGTTATTTATCGAGACTGAGTTGTGGGGCACCACGCTTGCTGAACTGAACAATCGTCAAATTGCCACGATTTTGGTCAATGGTCGCTTGTCAGAAAAATCTTTTAAGGGCTATCAAAAAGCTACCAAGCTTAGCCAAAGTATGATGGAGAATTTAAGCCTTATCATTGCCCAAGACAGCGATTCTGCCAAACGCTTTCGCCAATTGGGCGCTACCAGTGACAAAATCCGCATTGCCAGCTCGCTTAAATGGTCTAGTAAAACCAACCCATTGATGCTAAGCCGTGCCGAAAAGTTACGAGAAAGTTGGCACTTGTCAGATCGCGCCTTGATTTTGGCAGCCAGCACCCATGAAGGCGAAGAATTGGCAATTTTAGACAGCTTTTTAACCGTAAAATCCCAGTATGCCAACCGTCATCCGCTGCTCATTATCGTACCACGTCATCCTGAGCGGTTTGATGATGTCGCTAAATTGATTGATTCCAAAAATTTGCCGGTGATTAGGCGTAGTCAAGATGGCGAACCTGCCAAAAATGAGAGCGTCTATCTGGCAGATAGTATGGGTGAGCTTGGCGTGTGGTATGCACTCTCGGACATTGCCATTGTCGGTGGGTCTTTGGTCAATATCGGGGGGCATAATCCGATTGAAGCAGCCATTGTCGGCAAGCCAATTATTATGGGTCAATATACCCAATCTTGCCAACTGATTGTAGATCAGTTAAAACACGCGGGTGCATTGGTGCAAGTCAATGGTAGTGATGAATTAACGCAGCAACTGGCTCACTGGCTTGCCAACCCAAAAGCTGCCCAAACCGCCGGTCACGTCGGGCAAATTTTAGCAGAAAAATATCAAGATGCGACCAAGCAACAACTTGCCATGATCATGCAATGTATCGCTGATAATAAGGAACAGCTTATAAAATCAGAAATTCAAAAAATTGACCATGAACCTGTGGCGAGTGATGGTCGAAAGTTCATTGACGATCTGTAATCTATGAATTAACCATTTATATAGATTGCAAATGCAAAAAAAAGGACTAGCCAAGCTAGTCCTTTTTTATCAGTCAATTTTGTAGTCTATTCTTGTACTTCGGTTTTGTACTTTGGTTTTATAAGCCAGTATTCGGCTATTTCATAAACCAGCCGTGACTTGCGATAAATGATTGACCTGTCATCGCATTGGTTGGGAAAGCCGTTAAAAATAAGGTCAATTGAGCGATATCATCGGTTGTGGTAAATTCACCATCAACGGTTTGACCTAGCATCACATTTTTCACCACTTCTTCTTCAGAAATGCCTTTTTCTTTGGCTTGTTCTGGGATTTGTTTTTCAACCAGTGGGGTTTTGACAAAGCCTGGACATACCACATATGAGCGCACGTTGTGGGCTGCGCCTTCTTTAGCCAATACGCGGGATAGACCTAACAGCGCGTGTTTGGCGGAGACGTACGGCGCTTTTAGGGCTGATGCTTCATGCGAGTGGACTGAACCCATATAAATGACGGTACCTACTTTATCATTCTGATACATGTATTTAAGTGCCGCTTTGGTAGTCAAAAAAGCACCATCTAGATGAATGGCAATCATTTTTTTCCAATCAGCGTAGCTAAATTGGTCGATGGGGTTGATGATTTGGATACCGGCATTGGACACCAAAATATCAATATCCCCAAATTCTTGTACCAGTTTATCCACGCCAGCATTTACCGCGTCTTCATTGGTCACATCCATTGCAATGGCGACTGCTTTACCGCCTGCGGCTTTGATTGCATCCACGGTTGCTTGCGCCGCATCTGGGTTGATATCTGCAATACCTACCGCAGCGCCTGCTTTGGCATAGGTTTCTGCGATATCGCGACCGATACCACTTGCAGAGCCAGTGACGAGTGCGACTTTACCGGTTAAATCAGTAGTGAGTTGGGTAGCCATATTTTTCTCCTTAAGTTTTTATGACAAATCGGTTTTATTATGACGGTTTTACTTATTGAAAATTAATTATTGAAAGTTACTATCGGGACGGGCTTGCGCATCGGCAATGTAGTCCACCGCTACTTCACCCAACGCAAGGGTGAGATTAGCAATAATATGAGAGGTTTTGACGATTTCTAGGACAGGTAATTTTGACACGGGTGCCATCACATGGTCAAATAACTGTAAGGTAGCAGGTCCTGTATAGGCTGCTTTAACTTCTACGTCGGTCAAATAATAGCGCACCAACTCGCAAATACGCGGCGTGCCATCGACATGGGGAATAAGTTTTAACAAATAATTGGGCGTTTTTTCCATATTGTCTTTGATAGTGGCTTTGTCCAGCTCATCATATTTATACGCCATAGTGCCTGTGGCCACACGTACACTACCATAGTCGAGGGTGCCAAGTAGCGTGTCGGTGTTGTCAACGGTTAATACAGGCGACGCCATTTTTTTGGGGAAACCCCACAGCTCACGCCCGCCCGCGGTAGGTCCAAAGTCATCTAAAAACATACAATGGGTATAATTGGCATGACGACCTTCGGCATCAATCACCTCAATCACTTGTCCCGATTCGGTATAATTGCCAAAACCTGTGCTGTTGGGCATACGGATAAACTCGTAACTCACCAGTGCGTCATCAGTGATTTGGAGTGGCTCAGGTACAATAGCGCGCAGTTTTTCGGGATCGGTGCGGTAGGTGATGATAAAGTATTCGCGGTCAAAAAATTCGTAAGGACCATTCGAACAAGGTGGGGCAGTAAAAGGCATAAACGTCGCGTTATCTAAGATATCACTAGCTTTCATCAGCTTTCCTTTTTATCTCGTTATGTTATCCATTCATGTTATCTAATTATGCAATATTATTTAATTTTATCGTTATGACATGAAGCAGGAAATATCATACACCTTTATGCAAAATCAATCCCAAGACAAAATTGTTATGATGTTGTAATGATTTTTTCACACCTGCATCCGCTTAACTTTGGCGATAGCAAGTTATCTGACGGCAAGGTAGGGCTGTTCTTATGGGCTAGTTAACAGTGCATGACCGCAGAGCACACTCACGGCATTCTCAGTGCGTAAGATGCGATTGCCAATATGCGCCACTTGGCAGCCAGCAATTTTGAATAATTCGACTTCATAATCGATCCAGCCCCCTTCAGCCCCAATCACTAGCACATGTGGCAGGGTATTGTCCCACACTTGGGTAAACTGCTCATTGGCATAAGGATGTGCCAAAATCGCCTGTTTATCCGCGATTAAAGCAGGTAGTTCATCTTCAATAAAGGGTTTTAAGCGTTTTTTGAGGCTCACGGTCGGGCTTACGGTATCGCAGGCTTGTTGTAGGCCTTCATGGATATAGTTATCGAGCTGAGTTAAAAATGGGGTTTGCCAGTAGCTCTTTTCACTACGGTAACTATTGACCAAGATAATATGCTGGACACCCATCGCCGTCATGTCCAAAAATAGACGACGCAATACCTTGGGGCGGGGAATTGCCAAAATAACAGTCAGTGGCAGTTTGGCAGGTGGCGCAATAGTACAGTGGATTTGCGATAAGTCGATACTTGAATCATGGATATTGCTCACAACGGCTGTGCCTAAATGCCCATTTTTGATACCGACTTTCACCGTATCGCCCAATGTCACTTTAAGCACCTGTTTTAAGTGCATCACGCTCGTTTTATCATCAATAATAGCGGTCGATGAGGTATTTTGCGGTAGAAGAATGATATTCATAAGGATAAATCTTAGACAATAAAAAACCCCAAAACTTAATTAAGTCAGGGGTTTTTTTAAATATGGCGGAAGCTGAGAGATTCGAACTCTCGAAGGGCTCGCACCCTTGCCGGTTTTCAAGACCGGTGCATTCAACCGCTCTGCCAAGCTTCCAAATTGTGGTGGCTATTATATACAAGTGAAATAACAATGCAAGCATTTTTTTACGTTAATGCAAAAAATATTAGCAAAAGAAAGCTAAATAGAAAGTTGGATAACTATGCTGTATACCTTGGCTTAATACCTGAGCTTCATACTTTGCACTGATGTTAAGGATAATATTGAAGCAAAAAACGCTCAAAAACCCACCAATCCTGCGGCTAAAAATATTGATACAACGGATTGTTTTAGTGCCTCCATGTGACCCATTGCAGCTTAACAATAATGTTGAAAATTACCTTGCTGATACGTTATCACATTGTTAATATACGCAGCACTGCAATCCATTAGATTTTCTAATGATTGCTGATAAAATTCTAAACGTTGTGCGACTATTTGGCTAAATTTGTTCCACAATTTTTATCGCAAATGTAACCTTATCCCAGTTTTAGGGTTCGTCAGATAAAGGAGTGTATCTGTCATGATACCTATCGATACCACGACACTCGTGGAACCCCCCAAACCCCGTAAATGGTACCAAATTCTGTATGTACAAGTGATTATCGCCATTGTACTGGGTATCTTGCTTGGCGTCTTTGCCCCAGAAGTGGGCGAGGCAATGAAACCACTGGGTGATGCATTTATTAAATTGGTTAAAATGATTATCGCCCCCGTTATTTTCTTGACAGTGGTGACGGGTATTGCTGGTATGAGCAATATGAAGCGAGTCGGTCGTGTTGCTGGTAAAGCGATGCTGTATTTCATTACCTTTTCAACCTTGGCATTGATCATCGGTCTTGTGGTTGCCAATGTGTTGCAACCTGGCGCGGGTCTCAATATTGATCCAGCCACACTGGCAACAGGGAAAGATGCGGCTAAAGTGTCTGAGTATGTTAGCAAAGCGCACGATAGTACCATTACCGGTTTTTTGATGAATATCATTCCGGAAACCATGGTAAGTCCACTGACAGAAGGAAATATCCTGCAAGTGTTATTTGTTTCAGTGCTGTTTGGTGTTTCGTTAGCATCCGTGGGTGATCGTGCTCGTCCCGTGTTAAACTTCTTTCAAGAGTTATCTGCGCCTGTGTTTAAAGCGGTTGAAATCTTGATGAAAGCTGCGCCAATTGGGGCGTTTGGTGCGATGGCATTTACCATTGGTAAGTATGGCGTGCACTCACTGGGTAACTTAGCCTTTTTGATAGCCTGTTTTTATATCACTTCATTGCTATTTGTGCTGGTAGTACTCGGTGCTGTGGCACGTTATAACGGCTTTTCAATCATCAAGATGATTAAATACATCAAAGATGAATTGCTATTGGTGCTAGGCACTAGTTCATCAGAAGCGGCACTACCAACCTTGATGCAAAAACTTGAACGCGCAGGCTGCGAAAAATCAGTGGTCGGTTTGGTGATTCCAACAGGGTATTCATTTAACCTAGATGGTACCAACATCTATATGACCATGGCAGCGTTATTCATCGCACAAGCCTGTAATATTGATTTGACTTTGACCCAAGAGATTACGTTATTATTAGTCGCAATGTTAAGCTCAAAAGGCGCGGCAGGTATCACGGGCGCTGGTTTTATCACCTTGGCTGCCACTTTGGCGGTGGTGCCAACTGTGCCAATCGAAGGGATGGCACTTATTTTAGGGATTGACCGCTTTATGTCAGAGTGCCGTGCATTGACCAACCTAACCGGTAATGCCTGTGCGACGATTGTCGTGTCACGTTGGGAAAATGCGCTAGACAAACAGCGCTTGGACGCAGCGCTCAATGGTCACCCATTACCACCTATTGAGCATCATCCCACTGTATGATTGTATAAAGAATAAGCCTAGAAAAGATAAGCGTATAAAAGCGTTGATTAATCGTAAAAAACCCAAAACAGTTGCGTTTTGGGTTTTTTTATGGCGCTAAAAATGCTTATTTTGCCGTATCGTTTGCTTTGGCTTCTGGCTCATTGGCTGTCTCCTCAATCGCTTCAAAAATCACCTCATCGGATACCCCTTGACGCTTCAGCTTTTCGATAAAACGGCTGTCTTTGGCGAGTGAGTAGCCGACATTCTCGGCATCGAGTCCCCGGCGAATATATAAGCGAATCAAGCCTTGAATACGTGGAAAACCATGATTTTTGGCAACTTGTGTCAACAAATCCCGCATTTCTTCAGTGATTTTGATATGGATAGGAACCATGACTTGTTGATTTTTTTTGATTTTAGTAATCATTTGCATGCCTCGCGTGTGATCAATTTTTAGCAATCAAGCTAGATATAACCAAATTATCAATTAGACGGAAAATTTAGCGCAATTAGATATCTTTAACCTAGTGTAATTATTTCATTGGCGATAAACAAGCAAGGCAAACGTAAAATTCCTACAAAAATCTTAGCCAAATGTTGCATTAGCTTAACGCTGGATGCGACAATCAAGCCAAATTTCTTTACAAAATTTGTTGTTCCCAATAGGTCTGTACCGATTTATCACATTGATAAACCTTCTCAACGATGCGATCGGCAGGGGCATTATTTACTTTTTTTACCAATTCAACCCACAGCTCAGGCGTACCGAATTCAATAATCACATTGAACAGGGGCGTCATATCGCGCTGCAACAACGATTGGTCAATCATATATGCCGCAAACACACACGCTTTCGGGTTTTTATCAGCCACGGCGCGATAAGCCATGCCATCAAGCAAGGCTGGCACGGTGATTTTGAATTCTGGTAAAAGCTGCATGGCCAAATGCGCGCTATCAGGCAGCTTGATTAGCTCGATAAATTGGGTGATTAAGCTTTCATAATAAGATTTATCATCTGACGACAGTTTACCTTGCTGATGATCGCTCACTAGCTGGGTGATGCGGTCTTTATTAATCGTTTGTTGTAGAGTCAAAAATTGAGATTGGGTAGGGGAAAACGACAGTGTCATAAGTAGTATCTTATCAATAGTACCTTATAGTACTTTAGCAAGTGAGATAATAGGATATTAAATAAAGGCGTATTAAATAGCAAATTGCTAAACTTTGCTCATAAAAAAACCCATTCACAAGGGAACGGGTTCAAAATATACAACAGAATTTGGCTTGATTGGCTCTCCAACCTGGGCTCGAACCAGGGACACATGGATTAACAGTCCATTGCTCTACCGACTGAGCTATTGGAGAACAGATAATCAAGTGGTGCGTATATTACTGAGATTTAAAAAATGAGTCAAGCATTTTTTAGCAAAAACATCAATAAAATTCATGATGCAAAATGACCCATAGCAATCAAAATGACTCATAGCAATAACGATAGATAAAAAATGCTACATAAAAAAAGACCTTTAACAAGCGTTGTTAAAGGTCTTTTTAATATGGCTCTCCAACCTGGGCTCGAACCAGGGACACATGGATTAACAGTCCATTGCTCTACCGACTGAGCTATTGGAGAATAAGCGGTAGAATTTTTTGTTAAACCTGCAAAAATCATCGCAGTGTTTAAGTGGTGCGTATTTTAGCAAATTAACCGTGACTGTCAAGCCCTAAATCAAAAAATTCTTTGGATATTTTTATTTTTGACCAGATTGTAGCTAGTAATCAGCCAGTTACTGATTGGCTATTGTGATGATAAGGCGAATTTGCTACTTTAGCGATTAAGGCATCGCCATATGGGTCAAGTTGGCTCACAGCATTGATTTACAGCTATGTTAGTTCACATCTGAGATGCCGAGGTTAATAATTTTTTATGCTAGTTGTTATATCAATTAAGAAGGATCTTCATTGTGGCTAATTCCGTTGAATTACAGCAAAATTTGCAAGTTGCCCCTTTACAAAACGAACTTACCATGTCTGTGCTGATGACGCCTGATTTGGCAAACTTCACTGGCAATGTGCATGGCGGCGATTTATTAAAGATGCTTGACCAAGTGGCTTATGCTTGTGCCAGTCGCTATAGCGGTAGCTACGTGGTGACGCTATCGGTGGATCAAGTGATTTTTCGTGAGCCGATTCATGTAGGGGAGTTAGTCACCTTTTTAGCAAGCGTCAATTATGTGGGTAAAACTTCGATGGAAGTGGGTATTCGAGTGCAGGCTGAAAATATCCAAAACCGTACGATACGCCATACCAACAGTTGTTACTTTACCATGGTAGCGGTGGATAAACATGGCAAGCCCACCCGTGTGCCACCCCTTGAAATCAAAGATAGCCCGCAAGAATGCCGCCAAAAAGCCGCACAGATGCGTAAAGCATTACGTTTTCAAAGTAACAACATTCCCCAATGTGATATCAAATAGGCAAAAAAATGCGTCATCAATATCCCGCTAAAAAAACCAACACACCGTTAATTCTATCAGGCTCATTAAATGCTAAAAAATTAGCCTTGCTAGCCTTGTTGACATCGACTGGTATTACGACGTTGGTTCATCCTGCTTACGCCGAATTAATCATTCAAAACAATCCAGTTAGTGCTCAAACACCAGTTACGACTATCAATGAATTGCAAACCCAGCCCACGGATGCATCGCTTGACAAGCTTATCAAGGTGCTACATATCGATAAAATGATTGATGAAATGATTGCCCAACGCCAGCAAGCGGCCTCTATGATGAAAGGGCTACCCCAAGAATTGCCTATGGATGAAAATGCGGGTATTTTTAGCCGTCATGCGCAGAAACAACTTAAAAATATCTTTGTTAAATATAGCACCGTCTTGGGACAGCAATTAGACCAACCCATCTCTAAACAGCAACTGCAACCAGCTTATCAAGCGATTGCCAAAAAAACCTATACCCAAGCTGAAGTCGATGCCCTCAACCAATTTTATGAGACCCCAATGGGACAACGCATCTTGAGCAAACAATCGCAAGTTTCCAGTGAGTTTGTGCAGGTGATGATGCCGACCCTGATAGGTGACACAACCCAATTAGAAAAAGCGATGCCAAGCTTGCAAAAAGATATCGAAAAAATCTTTAAATAACTAGTTGACAATCCATGACAAGTCTATATAATACGCGTCACTTCGATGATATTGAAGCAACTTGATTGGCTAATAGATTGCCTGTCAGGGTCGTTAGCTCAGTTGGTAGAGCGTCTGCCTTACACGCAGAATGTCGGCGGTTCGAATCCGTCACGACCCACCAATTTGACAAGTTTGGGTCATCGTCATCAGCTACCGTGCAGTGGTAGTTCAGTTGGTTAGAATACCGGCCTGTCACGCCGGGGGTCGCGGGTTCGAGTCCCGTCCGCTGCGCCACTTATTTTATAAGTGTTAAAAAACGAAATTTTCAAAGTTTTATGCCTCAAATCTCCCCTGATTTGAGGTTTTTTTTGGCTTAAATTTTATACTAAGTTATTGATTTTAAAAAATATATTATTTCATACATTTTTCTCTTGATGTAATTAGGAACATTGATTTTAATTGTTAAGTTGAAAAGATATATATTTCTAATATTTAAGTAAAACTAATGTGACCAAAACGTGACCATTTTGTGACCAAAAATTTTGGCTGACGGCTTGCAAGGTCGCAAGCCGTTGTTAAAACACAAGAAACCTAGCGAAAATCAAAAACATTGGCGACAACGACTAAATGCTTGGAGGGGCTATTGTTATGAATTCTGTGAGGCGTGCATATACTTGAACAGTCGTCTTAAGTCATTGGTTTCCCCAAATAATACTAAAACCGTATTAGGCTCAATGACAAAATCTGGATGCACAATGCCATCAATTTTAGATTGCGTTTGATTTCGACCAAAACCAAATTGGTTTTGGTGAAATGAAATGGTGGTTAACAGCATCACATTAAACTGATTGATTAAATCAAGCGCGTGAACTGTTTTACCGTAAAATGTAGGCGGTGTCTGTATTTGAACAATACTATAATCATTATCGAGTTCAAACGAATCAATTAAGCCATTTAGCGAGAGTTTTTTTGCCCAGTGCGTTGCCGCCTCGTTTTCAGGTTGGATGATATCATCAACCCCCAATGCTTGTAGCACTTTTTCATGCAGGGGGTTAATCGCTCGGCTAATGATATATTTGGCATTAAGATTTTTGAAGAGGGCAGTGACCATCACGTTTTGCCCTTGGTCTTCACCAATGGTAATGAGCACCACATCTGTTTGGGCGATGGGTAACCCCGAGACGGCGTTTTCACTGGTAGAATC
This sequence comes from Moraxella sp. CTOTU48841, assembly GCF_032061225.1. Classification (NCBI taxonomy): domain Bacteria; kingdom Pseudomonadati; phylum Pseudomonadota; class Gammaproteobacteria; order Moraxellales; family Moraxellaceae; genus Moraxella; species Moraxella sp. CTOTU48841. The sequence goes on along the minus strand of NZ_DAMBFQ010000001.1, from coordinate 463,798 downwards.
GATACAAATCGTGTGCGAAATGGATTCTTTGTAGCGCTCAACTTTATCCATATCGATATCAATGCCAATGACCTCATGCCCTTGACTGGTGAGTTTGGTGGCAAGTGATGAGCCAAAATTGCCTAGACCGACGATGATGTATTTCATATCTATACCTTATCAATTTATCTTTAGGTGATAATAATCTCTTCGCTGGGATAGCGATAGCTTTGATGCCTTGGGCGATTTAATAATGCAATTAAGATGGTCAACGCCCCAACCCGCCCACAAAACATCAGCCCAATCAGGACAGATTTGCTAAACGCACTTAAATGCGGGGTGATACCTAAGCTTAGACCTGTGGTGGTATAAGCAGAAACACTTTCAAATAACACTTCTGTCATACTCATGTTGGGCTCTGCCCAGCGTATTAACGTACAACCAAACGCAATGATAATCACTGACAAACAGATAATCGCAAATGCCCGCTTCACTGAGATATCCGCAATTTCACGACGAAATACTTCGATACGAGAATAGCCGCGTGCCAGTGACACAATATTGAGCACAGCGACGGCAAAAGTCGTGGTTTTGATACCACCGCCTGTAGAGTTTGGGGATGCCCCGACCCACATCAATGCAATGGTAAGCATCACGGTCGGTGGCGCTAGCTGTGCCATGTCTACCACGTTGATTCCTGATGAGCGCGGTGCAGCTGCCACAAAAAACCCTGTCACAAGTTTGCCTATGACACTGGTATGCTCAGTTAAGGTGCCTTGCCACTCAAAGGCAAGCACACTGACAAAGGCAAGCACTAGCAAGGACACGGTCGTCACTAGACTAATGCGACTATTGATACTCAGTAACCACGGCTTGGCACCATATCGTGAGCGGTTAGGAAACAACAGGCGCATCACCTGATGGCGCAAATATTCCACGACATTGGCAACTATCGCAAACCCCAACCCCCCAAACAAAAACGTCACCGCCACAACCATTTGTAACGGATAATTAAAGCGCACTTGTAACTCATATAAGCTATCACTCATCGTTGAAAAACCTGCATTACAAAATGCAGAGATGGCATGAAAAACCGAAAAAAAGATGCGGCGATGGATACTCATAGGGACATCAAGCATACTGAGATAAATCGCTATGGCTGCCACGGACTCCACCGCAAAGGTGACCGCAAAAATTACTTTGAGCGTCTTTAGTACATCACTCATACGATTGGCTGAGGTCACATGCCCAATCTGTAGCTGTGTCTGATAACTGATGCGCCCTCGAAAAAAATAGCTAAAATAAGTGGCAAAAGTTAAAATCCCTAAGCCGCCCAATTGAAACAAACACATGATAATGATTTGACCCAATGGGGTAAAAAAAGCGCCTGTATCTTTTACCGCCAGACCTGTAATACACACCGCACTCGTGGCAGTAAATAAAGCATCGACAAATGCAATATGACCATAAGTGGCATTTGGCATCATCAGCAAAAACGTGCCGAGCAAAATAAGCAATAAAAAACTTAAAATAAACAACTGGGCAGGATGGGCAACGACTATCTTAAAGCTAAACTCCATCACCAATAACTGACGAATAAAAGAAACCAACAACGCAATTTTTATCAGCGATTTTTCAAACAAGAATTTGTATAAAAAAGAACTATTATCGGCAAAAAAATGTGTCACCAATAACGCAATAACTAATAAAGCAATTGACAAATCAAACGTTAGCACAAGCTTTGAGCGTATACCTTTTTGCACATATTGACTTAATAATTCGATAAAATTAAGCCCAAGCACGATTAAATAAAACGTCGAAGCCACGCCATGCAACCAAACTTTAAAATCAAACCCTGTCTCAATAATCGCAAGCAATACAGCGAATAAACCGCTATAAAATACCAGTTTATTAAACACACCCGATGGTTTGTCATGCATTGAGTCTAGCGCATTTTTTTTATTTTTTTTCAATATAAAATCAAACATCGTAAAGTTGACTTCCGTTTTACCCAAGCATAGTTGTTGTACTTTATACCGCAATTATACAGTTGAGAAAACTAGATTGAACAATGATTTAAAAAAAGCAGCGATGATTTGACAAAATTACGTTGTTTTTGAGCCAGGCTAAAACACCAAGGTTACCGTTAAGCCTTGGGTGGTGGCAGTGGTTTGGGCGTTATTCTCAACCACTTGCGTAGGACTGAGATAAATATCGATATTGGCTTGTTGGCAGATTTGATAAACAATCGATAAACCCAAGCCTGTACCGCCAATCACCGTGAAACCTGAATGGGCGCTTGTGTCTTTGGAGGAAAAAGATTTTTTGGCAGTATCGCTATGGGTTTGTGTGCTGCTTGTTTGTCCTTGTGCTAGTGACGCGCTCGACGCATTTTGATTGACGCGGTAGAAGGGTTGAAAGACGTCTTGATAATGGGCTGCATCAATGCCAATGCCGGTATCAGCAACTTGGACGATAAGTCGTTTTGCGTGGTGATTGAGTGCGTTGCTAGCGTTGTTCACCAACACAGGAGTCGGGGTCAATGCGTTGGCTAAGTTGGTATAGGTGGCATAGATGTCATGGGTCGAATCGGTGCTGCTTGACGTCTGTGTGAAGTCTTCGATAGTCATCTGGTCAATGACAACCGCGATATTGCCTGTGGTTGGGGTGTATAAAATCGCATTTTGCAGTAAATTTTTGAGGAGGATAAACAAGGCGGTTTCATCTACACTGACCTGCGTCGCTGACACACCCAGCGCGGTGAGATGGTTGTCAACCGACAGGGTTTGGTCTTTGTTATCGGCAATCGGAAATAGCAGTTTGATGGCTTCTCGTAGCACTGCGATTAAATCGGTAGGCGTGTTGGTACGCTCGGTCAGCTGTGATTGCTGGGCTTCCATACGGGCAAGGGTGAGTAACTGTTCCACCAAATGTTGATTGTGTTCCACTCTGACAGCGAGTTTATGAATGTTTTGTTTAAATTTTGCTTGCCTTGCAGGGTCGCTATACATCGCCGCGTCTTGACTGTATTTTTGCAGTTGTTGTACTTGCAGCGAGATTGCAGTCAATGGCGAGCGTAACTCATGCGCCGCATCCGCGATAAAGCGATTTTGGTTTTGGATATGCGTGTCAACCCGTTGTAACAACGCATTGATTTCAATGACCAAGGGCATGAGCTCGCTGGGCAGAATTGAGCGATGTTGGCTGTCAGTGGGTAGCTCGATCAAGCTGAGATCTTGACCATGACGTTTTGCCATTTGCTTAGCTAATATCTGAATCGGACGCAATACGCGCTTTAATACCCAAGGCAATAGTGCAAGCAGCAACAGGGTGGTTAGTAAAATTGGGATAATGGATTGCCAAGCCGATTTTAACGCAATTTTTTTCTGCCATTCGACAGGTTGACGCACGAAAATCACCCGCCTTGGGGTGTCTTTACGAAAGACTTTCCAGATTTCACCATCGAGGGTTAATTCACTAAAACCAATAGGGGTGTTAATTAATTGCGGGTGAGCCTTTGGCTCAATAAAATTGGTGTCAATTTTGCCAAAACGGGCTGGGAAAATATCAACTTGCACACCGTCTTTAACGCCTTGATACTGTAGTACGCTGCTTTCATCATTGGGCGAGAAAACAGTGGTCGGCGTGCTACTACTAGGGGCAGAAGCTATCATAGCTGCTATAGGTGGTCTAGGCGGTGGTAAGTCATGCGGTAAAAGATTATTATCTAGGTTTCGCCTATTGGGAATTAGTTCATGCGGGGGTGGCCGCACCGTTGAGCGAGAGCCGACCAACTCAGCAAGATAGCTAAGATTGGTTTCTTGTGAGGTATTAAACTCTTGATAGGTATAGCAAAATACCGCAATCTGTACCAAAATGCCAATCGATAGTAACGTGCCAAGTATCCAAACCAGCAATTGTTTTTGTAGTGATTTTTGCAACGATTTTTGCAAGGGTAGGGCGGTTTTTGTAGGGTTAGCCATGGTCATTTTCGTGGGTACTTGGCGGTCATTGTCTGGATATTTTTGAGCCTTTTTTCTATCGCTTTTTGTCAGTCTTGGGATTCGGCACTGATATACCAGCCTAACCCCCGGATGTTTTTAATCCGTTTTTGACCAATTTTTTTGCGCAGTCCATAGATTAAAAATTCAATGGCATTGCTCTCTATCCCAGCTTCCCAATTGTAGATAGAATTTTCCAATTCACTTTTTGAAAACACTTTATCGGGCGCGTTCATAAAAGTGGTGAGCAGCATGTATTCTTTGGCGGTAATATCGATTTCTATGCCGTCACGTTTGAGGCGTTTGGCATTGATATCAAGGGTTAAGTCGCCGACTTGTAGGGTGTTGTGGCTATTGCCTTGTGAGCGGCGCACCAATACACGCATACGAGCGAGTAATTCACTCATCGCAAACGGCTTAGTCATATAGTCATCTGCCCCAGCATCCAGCCCTTTCACGCGGTCTTTGATTTGGTCTCGGGCGGTCAGCACCAGTACAGGCGTGTCGATTTTGGCACTGCGAAGCGTCTCTAACACGCTCATGCCGTCAATTTCTGGCAAGCCCAAATCCAGCAAAATCACGTCATACGATTCGACTTTGAGGGTCAAAATCGCTTCTCGCCCATCTTTTGCCCAGTCTACTGCATAGGCTTCTTCTTCTAGACTATCAATCAGACTGTCGGCAATGAAGACGTCATCTTCGACGAGTAATACTCTCATTGGGTTACCTTTATACACGAATACTGTTAAACAAATAGACTATAACACAAAAAACCGCCATTCTAAGAATGACGGTGTTGCTCATAAGCAAGGTTGCCATTTGTCGCTCAATTATGGCTGAGTAGGCGCACGACGGTTGAGGTCGTTAAGTGATTTGACATCGCTCACAGCACCTGTTTGGGCATCAACTTTGACATGGTAGATTTCTTGACCTTTTACCACCTCAATTTGATAGCTTGGGGTTCTTGGTGGTTGATTTTGGGTAGGGTTTGGTGCAGGCGGCATGCCTGTATTGCCCATTTGTGGGTCTCTGTTAGGGCGGCGTTGACCGTCACGAGGACCATGACCCATTTTACCCGCTTTATCCCCACCCAAATGTGCGCCAATGGCTTCACCACCGACTTGGCTTGCTGCCAATTGCATGGCGCGCTCTAGGCTGATATTGGTGGCAGGCGGCGCAGGCGGTTGATTGTTGTTGGGGTTGCCCATGTTATTGGTGTTATTGGGTTGTGGCGGACGCGCTGGGCGTGATGGCCGTGATGGCATAGTTGCTTGGGTCACTTGACCATTAGACGCATTGACGATATAGAGTTGTGGCTGACCATTCGCACTAAGGGTCATGACCCGGTAGCCGACAATGTTGTCATCGGCGTTGTTGCCGCTACGGGCAGGATTTGGGTTGGGTCGGTTGCTATTGTCATGATATTGTACACCAACAATGCGTGTGTTCGCGGCTTGTTTTTGTACCAAGGCGACTGCTTGAGAGGCACTGATGCTGGCATTGGCGGCTGCTTGGGCGTTGGCCTGCATAGCTTGTAAGTGTTGCTCAAAATTCTTGGCATTGGCTGGATGGCGTTTTTGCATATTCTGCGCTTGTGGTGCCGCTGAGGTGCTCGCACAGGCGGTGAGTGTCGCACCTGTAACAACACTAAGCAGAGCTACACTAAGCCCAGTGGCTAAAAATGAGGGGTTAAATTTTGCTAAGTTCATAGGTTTTCCTGCGTTGTTAATATAGTTGTTGATAACCCTTGATTGGATAGTACTATCATACAAAAATTAAGACAGCAGAAACTTAGCGATAACGCAGAATCGGGCTAGGTAGGTTATAGCAATCGGATTAAAAAAATTTGCTTTAGATAAGCGCCTGCAGCAATGTTCAAAAATGTTTTTATCAATTTTTTTGCCTGTCAAATCAAACCTGACCCCACAGGTTAAATTAAAACATCAGGCTCAGGTAATTGCACGATATTAATTGGATGGTCAGTTTGCCAAAGATGGTGGGTGACAATGATTAAAATGCCTTGCTGCTGATGCTGTAGCAGCATTTGCCACAGTGCTTCACGGCTTTTTTTATCAAGTCCCGCAAACGGCTCATCAAGCAGCAAGATTTTTTTTGGGCTAAGTAATAGCCGTGCCAAGGCAATACGTCTGGCTTGACCACCGGAAATAGCTTGCCCGTATTCCCCTAGCGGGGTCTGTAATTGTAGCGGCTGACTGCGCGCCCAGTCTTTGAGTCCAACCTTACCCAGCACTTGCCAAAGCTGTTCATCACTGGCATCGGTGCTGCCCAATCTTAAATTGGTCGCCAAGGTCTGGTCAAAAATATCAATCTGTTGCCCCAAATAACCTGTGAGTGCGGGCGTATCGTGTAACGCTAGCCAATCCATCCCATTGAGCTCGATGTTGCCTTGTTGTGGTGCTAGTTCATGGGCTAGCACTTGTAACAGTGTTGATTTGCCTGTGCCCGAGCGCCCAGTAATCAATACAGGAATGCCTTGGGTGGCAGTCAAGCTGATAGCTTTGAAACCGACAATCGCTTGCGGCATTTTGGCAGCTAGTTGATTGATGGTGAGTGTGAGTGGCGCATTTAGGCGCGCAACATCAATGGGTAAAGAAGCTAAATCATGGTTTAAATGATGGGTTAAATCAGGCGTTAAATGATGGCTAGGTTGTAGCGAAGGATTGAGTAATTCATTGAGTTGATGTTTTGCTGCCAAACTATTGCCAAGGGCTAGCGAATGGGTGACTAACGGCGCTAGCAAGTCAGTCATGCCCATGATACCGAGGAATAGCGCAAGCAACATCGGCACACTGATGACAAGGGGCGTGTGATAAAAACCCACTAACAAGCCGACCAAAACCGCTGCAATCAGCCACTGCATGATCAGCATGACCAATGACTGGGCGCGCTGGATACGCTTTTGCTGATGCGTATGTTGAGTATCGACGCTGTTAAAAGCAGTCAATTCGGATTGCCAGCGCTGCCAAATCAATAAATGGGTAAGCGCCGATAGCGGATTGAGCAAACTGACACGCCTAGACTCTGCCAATGCCTGCTGAGCGCGGGCGTGCTTGATACTACGCCATGTCAGCATGGCAGGCAGCATCAAACCGGCGATTAAAAATATGGTAATCAGCATGGGGTTAATCTCATACTGATAAAGTAAGATGGCTACTAGCAAGCTAGCGGTGGTAGCGACTAGCCAAGGTGATATCACGCGCAGTGGCAACTCATTGAGCACCTCAATATCATGGGTTAAACGGTGCATGGCATGGGTAGATTGTAGGGTACTTGATAAGTTTGCCAGTGGCAGGCGTGCAAACTGGTTAAAAAACCGCACTCGCAGCCGCTGCAACAAACCAAACACCGCATGGTGGGACACCATCATTTCACCATAGCGTCCTGCGGTACGTACCATCGCCATCACACGGATAATCGCTGCCGGTACCAGATAATTAAAACTGTGTGAACCCAGCGCCAGCATCCCCGCCATTGCTGCCGCAGAAATAAACCACCCTGACGTCATCAATAGCCCAATCACGGATAACGCAGTCATCATGCCTAACAAGGCAGCAATGAGCCATTTATCTAGCTGCGTGCTAAATAGCTGGGTTAAATGAAAGGTTTGATGACTGTGTGCTTTTTTTTGCAGGTGAGTTTTGACAAGGCTATTTTCACCAATAAGTTTATTTTCACTAGCAAGTTTATTTTCACTATTGTTTTCACTAGTAAAGTCTGTCATACCGTTACGCCTTTGCCAAAGTAGATGCAATATCAAGGCTCATTTGCCGATCCAGCCAAGGCAGGTTTGTGGCATCGTGCGTCACCCATAACACGGTTTTCCCCCTCGTCACTTGTTGTAATAGCGCATTAATCTCGGCTGCGGTATCACTATCTAAATGCTCAGTGGGTTCATCGAGTAGCCAAAGCTGCGCGTCTTGCAACAGTAACTGGGCTATTGCCAGTCGTCGCTGCTGCCCACCGGACAAGCCGCTACCACGTTCACCCAACTGAGTATCTAGCTGATTTGGCAGTGCTTTTATCAAAGGTTTTAACCCCACTTGTGCAAGAATTTGCCATAATTTGTCATCACTGGCGGTTGGGTTTGGCAGGCGCAAATTATCGGCGATACTCATCGGCAGTAGCATGGTTTGCTGTGACAAATAGGCGATTTGGTGGCGAAATTGCGTGGAATTGATGGTGTTAAAATTTTGGTTATCAATAAAAATATCGCCTTGATAGGCACAAAAACCCAAAAAAATTTGCAATAGCGTGGATTTGCCGCTGCCACTTTGACCGACAATCGCCAACCGTTCCCCTGCGGCAATAGCAAAACTTAACGGCGCGAGCCGTATGCGCTGCTGATGATTGACCCAAATATTATCCGCGTCAATGGCAGGGGGGGCGGTTAACATAAAATGGTAAGCCTTTGTTTTTTCCGCTGATTCAAACGCTAACAACGGTGATAATTCAGCAATCGCACCTTCCGCTTGCGCTTTGACATGATAATCCGCGCCCAACTGACGTAGCGGGGCATAAAATTCGGGTGCCAACAGTAGTAAAAATAGCGCCGACTGGTAAGGCACAGGCACCGTGTTTTTTTGCCAAGGTAAAATACCGATTAAACCAAAACCCAAATACACGGCAAGTAGCGCAATCGACAGCGCAGCTAACAGCTCTAGCGCGGCGGTGTTTAAAAACGCAATTTTGAGTACCGACATGGTGCGCATACGGTAGGCTTCGGCTGAGGCATCGATGTCTTGACTCGCGTGCCCAACAGCATCCAGCCGTTGCAGTGTCGCCGTGCCACGCAACCAATCCAAAAATCGCCCGCTCAGCTGTGCCATCGCGGCAAATTGTTGCCGACTTTTACGGGCGGTGGCATGACCAATTAATACCATAAATACAGGAACTAGGGGTGCGGTCAGCAGTAAAATCAGCGTCGCTATCCAGCTTTGGGTCGCAGCGGCGACTAATAGCATGATAGGTGTGGTCACCACAATCAGTCGCTGCAGATAAAAACGGCTGACATAGCCCGTTAAGGCGTCACATTGCTCAATCACCATACTGGCAAGCCCGCCATCACTGCCATACTGATAGCGCGCTGCACCTACTTGTGCCAGTTTTTCAAGTAGCGTTTTTCGTAGGATGCTGGCTACTTGTAGCCCCGCGTCTAACGCCAGCTGGTCTTTGCAAAAATGCAGTAAAGGACGTAGCAACAGACATCCCATCAGCCACGGCAGATAATCAAAAAATACGTCAGTGGCAGGGCGGTGATGGGCGATTTGCGTTAACCAATTTGCAAAGATGACCGCAATCAGCCAAGACTGCACAATCAATACCAGCGTGGATACAACTGACAGTCCCCATGCCATATAAATCGGTCGCTTTGCCATAGCGGCATAGTGACGAAGGGTTTGGTTGACAGTAGAAGTTTCAGACATGGTTGGTTAATAGTAACGATAAAATCAATTGACACATCATAGCGTATCAAGCGCTTGTTAGATATGGCGTAATGCTCATCAATGCAATGAGACTAAAAAATGTAAACACATTGCCCACCGATAAGGGTTGATAAAACCTTGATAAAGGCATATAAGAGACAGTTAAATAAAGCGATGAACGACCGCGCCACTTTAAAATACTACCCATAAACTATCGCTTATCTATAGCATGATACCAGCAGATGGTAGCAGCAGCGCAATACGGCTCGTAGTATTTGCGCAAGATGGGTAGTCGTATTTGGTAGTCGGGTGCGACATTATGCCGCATGACAAATAATTTATAGATTTATATAATGTTTGTAAATAAAAAATTACCCTTTTTAAACCACGCATGAGGGTAATTGACATCTGAATTGGTTGTCAAACCAAGGAGTCAACATGATAACAGAACATCTCGTCGATATTTCCCGTCTGCAATTTGCAGTCACGGCGTTATATCATTTTTTATTTGTACCACTCACACTGGGCATGGTGTGGCTGCTGGTCATCATGGAATCCATGTACGTGATGACAGGCAAAGAAGTATGGAAAGACATGACGCGTTTTTGGGGCAAATTGTTTGGCATCAACTTTGCCTTGGGTGTCACCACCGGCATCACCATGGAATTCCAGTTTGGTACCAACTGGGCATATTACTCACAATATGTCGGCGATGTTTTTGGTGCGCCGCTTGCCATTGAAGGCTTGATGGCGTTTTTTTTAGAATCGACCATGGTCGGACTGTTTTTCTTTGGTTGGGATAGACTGTCACGCGGACAGCATTTACTGGTGACTATGTTGATGGCACTGGGTACCAATCTATCCGCGTTATGGATTTTAATTGCCAATGGGTGGATGCAAAATCCGGTTGGCGCAGAGTTTAGTTACCAAACCATGCGCATGGAAATGACCAATTTTGCGGCAGTATTATTTAACCCTGATGCGCAGAACAAATTCGTGCATACCGTCTCTGCCGGCTATACGGTGGGAGCGACCTTTGTGCTTGCCATCTCAGCGTGGTATCTGCTCAAAAAACGCGATGTCGAATTTGCCAAACGCAGCTTTCAAGTCGCGGCGGCATTTGGTTTTGCGTCGATTTGTAGCACCATTGTGCTGGGTGATGAGTCGGGTTATTCCATCGGCTTGGCACAGCAAACCAAAATGGCAGCGATAGAGGCGATGTGGGAAACCGAGCCTGCGCCTGCCAGTTTTAATTTGATTGCAGATATCAACCAAGCCGAGCAAAAAAACAACTGGGCAGTACAAATTCCGTATGTGATGGGCTTGATTGGGACGCGCTCACTAGATACCCCGATTTTGGGCATCCATGATATCAAAATCATCAATGAAAAACGTATCATCAATGGTCAAAAAGCGGTGGTGCTACTGGATCAATTACGCAGTGCGCCCCCGGGTTCAACCCCAAATCCTGTGACAGTGGCTGAATTTGAAAAGGTAAAAAAAGACTTGGGCTTTGGGTTATTGCTCAAACGCTATTCGCCTGATGTCAGTAAAGCCACGCCGGCAATGATTAAACAGGCCACCGATGCCACCATTCCACCTATTATTCCGATGTTCTGGTCATTTCGTGCCATGGTAGGCTTGGGCTTTTTATTGTTGGCATTGTTTACGATTAGTCTTTGGTCAAGTGTCAAAGGCAACTTTATCCAAAAACCTTGGCTGTTACGTTGGGCATTATTGATGCTCCCTGCGCCTTGGCTTGCTGCTGAATTTGGTTGGTTTGTTGCCGAGTATGGGCGTCAACCTTGGACGATTTATGGCATGTTACCAACCTATTTTTCAACCTCCAACATTAGCGTGGCGAATGTGTATGCCTCGCTGGCGGGATTTGTTGGTTTTTATACGGTGCTGCTGATGATTGAAATGTACTTGATGGTGAAATATGCCCGTAAAGGACCTGCAAGTCTAGGTACAGGCAAATACTACGGCGAAGATACTCACAAGGTTCATGTGAGTCCTTCATTAAATTTGCCCCATGATACAGCCGAGGTGAATCATGTTGTTTGATTATGAAACACTCAAAATTATTTGGTGGTTATTGGTCGGTGCGCTGCTCATTGGGTTTGCTATCATGGATGGGCATGATATGGGCGTGTGTTCGTTACTGCCTTTTGTCGGCAAAGATGATGAAGAGCGCCGGGTGATTATCAATACCATTGGTCCGCACTGGGAAGGTAACCAAGTATGGTTTATCACGGCAGGTGGCTCGATTTTTGCGGCATGGCCGATGGTGTACGCCACTGCCTTTAGCGGTTTTTATTGGGCGTTGATGGCAGTGTTGTGGGCGTTATTTTTCCGCCCGGTGGGGTTTAAATATCGCAGTATGATACACAATCCAGCCTGGCGCAAAGCGTGGGACTGGGGGTTGTTTGTCGGTTCATTTATCCCGGCTGTGGTGTTTGGCGTGGCATTTGGTAATTTGTTTTTAGGCGTGCCCTTTAGTTTTAATAATCATTTGGTATCGACTTACACAGGCTCATTTTGGGCATTACTTAATCCATTTGCCATACTGTGTGGCTTGATTAGTGCGTCTATGTTGATTATGCAAGGGGGAGCGTATTTGGCGCATCGCACAATTGACGAGGTACAAAATCGTACCCTTAACTACGCTGCTATCAGTAGTATGGTGATGGCGGTGTTGTTTGTGCTGGCAGGGGTATGGATACAATCGATTGACGGCTATCATATCACCAGCCACATTGACCCCCAAGCCTTGCCAAATGTGCTCAATAAAGAGGTGACGCGTCAAGCGGGCGCATGGATGGCAAATTATCATCAGTATCCGCTGGCATGGGCATTCCCTGCACTGGGTGTCATCATGCCGCTTGTCACAGCAATATTGCTAAAAGCACGTAAAACCTTGACCGCATTTATCGCCTCCAGTATTGCTGTGCTTAGTGTGATTATGACCGCAGGGGTGGCGTTATTTCCGTTTGTCATGCCATCCTCTAGCGATCCACGTTCAAGCTTGACGGTTTGGGACAGTGTATCGAGTCATCTTACCTTGATGATTATGTTGGTTGTCGTGGTGGTGTTATTACCGATGATTGTAGGCTACACCAGCTGGGCATATAACGTGATGCGCGGTAAAGTAACCAAGGCTTATGTTCGAGAGCAAGAGCATTCACTTTACTGACCCAAATGAAGGCAACTTAATAGGAGAACACAATGTGGTATTTTGCGTGGATATTAGGATTGGGGTTTGCGGTATTATTGGCGATTTTAAACGCGCTGTGGCTTGAAAATGCCGATGCGCGTAATAAAGCCTTTAATCCAAAAGCAAAGGGCGATAATCCCACCAATGATGGTACGGTGACAGAAGGCAATCCCACTGAAGATATCCATAAAACAGGTAAGACTTCAGATAACGAGTCATTATAGCCATCAACCTCAACCATTAGCGCTTTAAGTCATCACGGCTTAAAGCGCTTTTTTATGCGCTGTCAAAACCCGCTATTTTTTAATTATTTTCTTATTTGGTACACAATTTGCATTCCCTGTCTTGGCAAAACTGATTAATACTTGAGCGATAGTTTTTTATCGAGGGCATAAGGGCAAAAGTTTTATGAGAAAGTTAAACAATACGGTTCAACGGCATACGAGTAAACGGTTTAAGAAAGCCTATAAATGGCTATTATCCGTAATGGTTTTTTATCAACATTCCTCGGTGTACGCTGCGACGCCCACCAATGAGCAGCTGTATGACTACCAAAATGTGATGTGGGTGGTTATTGGCGGTTTGCTGGTGTTCTTTATGCAGGCGGGCTTTGCGCTCATTGAAGCAGGCTCAGTGCGCAGTAAAAATACCGTGAATGTGTTGATGAAAAACTACACCGACATGGCGATTGGCGGATTAATTTTTTATATCTTGGGTTATGGTTTGATGGCAGGCAACAACCCGACAGGTTACGTGGGCCAAAGCGAGTTTTTACCAGAGCAGCTTAGCAATATGCAATGGGCACATTTGTTTTTTCAGATGATGTTTGCTTCCACCGCCGCCACCATTGCCAGTGGTGCGATGGCGGAGCGCATTAAATTTTCAGGGTATCTGATTGGTACGTTGATGACTTGCGGACTGATTTATCCAGTCGTAGCAAGTTGGGCGTGGGGTGGCTATTATGGCGGTCAAGGCTGGCTTGCCCAGCTTGGATTTATTGATTTTGCCGGCTCTTCGGTGGTGCACTCTGTCGGTGGGTGGTTAGCGCTCGCAGGCATTATCGTCCTTGGACCGCGTATTGGTCGCTTTGCCCCTGATGGCACGCCGCGTTTGATTGCCGGTCATAATCTCACGCTTGTCACATTGGGCGGCTTTATTCTATGGTTAGCGTGGTTTGGATTTAACGCAGGTTCTACACTGACTAGTTCAGGCAATTTGGGCAAAATCATGCTAAATACCCACCTAGCAGGGGTGAGTGCGGTGACGGCTTATCTGCTAATTTCAGGGGTGATGCGTAAAGCAATTTTATTGAGTGATACGGTCAATATCAGCCTTGCAGGGTTGGTCGCCATTACCGCAGGCTGTGCGACCATGTCGCCTGTGTATGCGATTGTTACCGGTGTTGGTGCATGTTTGGCGTATTTGGCGGTGAAGCGGTTGTTGGATAATGTTCAAATGGATGATGCGGTGTATGCCGTTGCCGTGCATGTGGGCGGCGGTGTGTGGGGTACGCTGGCAGCAGGGCTGTTTTATGAAGGTGATTTATTCAGCACCCATCGTATCATCGTACAGCTGATGGGTATTGGGGCAATGTTTGTCTGGTCGTTTGGACTGGGTATGGTGGTGTATTTTGTGATAGAAAAAACCATCGGTCTTCGCGTACTTGCACAGCATGAGCAACGCGGACTTGACTTTACCGAACATGCCGAAGGGGCTTACCCTGAATTCCAAGATAGCTTATTTAGTCAGCAAACGCTAACTGAGCGGCACTAGTTTTAAATTTTGAGGTACATGTATGCTCTGTCGTCACAGGTATCCAATCAACTACAGTCATTTGCGTCAATTGTAATTTTATTAACTTTAAATATTTGGCACCGTCATGAACAAAGAAGCTACTATCAAATCTGCGTTAACACCGTTTTTAAAAGATGCTGATATACGTAAAGCCATGGACATCTTTCATAAAGATTATGCCGATATTACGCCTTACCAAATCCAGCGTTTTGTCCATGAAATTACGCAAGACAACGCAACCAAAGAATATCGCTCAAATATCCGTCGAAGTTTGATGAAAGCGCTGAGTGATTATCAAATGGGTGCAGCCAAATCCCAAACGATGACCCATGATATCCCTGATTTGGGGCAAAATAGCCTAGTAACTCACCCATCATCCAGTCAATTAGCTATCTCTAAGCAAAAACCTGACCCAATATCTAAACCAATATCTAGTCAAATAGCCGCCTTTGAGTTACTGATTGATAGTTTTATGGCGCAATTTTCACCATTATTGGGCAGCCAAATTTTAGACAGTGTCCGGCAGACGATTCATCAGCATCATAATTCATCAAAATCCCGTGGTTTTGGGCTATTAGCTCGCAAGGCAGAAACCAATCACGCGTTAACCTTAACCATGATTCACTTTTTTGATCAGTTTTTTGGTGGTGATAAACAAAGTGCATTGACAATGTCGTTGACCGATGCGGATACAGCAGGATTTAGAACTATCTTATCGTTATTTTATCAGCAAGCGTGTCAATGGGCGGGGCCTACTGATGCAGATATTGCTTTGGCGCAGGCAAACAAGATTACCAAAGCCAAGTTTGACGTATCTTTGGTTGAAAAATTTATGTAGAATGCCATTTATATAAATTACTACGGATTGACAGTATCATAGTACAATTTTTATGCAGACCTAAAGATGCTAAATGGCAAGTTCCCAGTTCATTTTATTTCCAGGTCCATTTTAGAGAGTTTAGCACTGAGCTTGATCCTGTATTCTAGCTTAATTTTATGAGTCCAATTCTAGGTGTCATAATGTTAAGCTTTTTTTAACCGATGAAAATTTATTGCAACTGCCTTCCCTTACAAATTTTCGGAAGATGTCATGAATCATCAAATTCAGTATTATGTCTACGCCAGTAAAATAAATTTGACCCAAATTTTTGACCATAATTTATTCACTGATATTCGCGAGCAAGCCCAGTCCAACAATCAACACCATCATATTACGGGGTTTTTATTGTTTAAGGATGGCAAATTTTTGCAGTATATTGAAGGTCAAAAAGCGGTATGTGAACAATTATTTAACACGATAAAGCAAGACCGACGACATAAAGAGATAGTGGTGTTAGACCAGGGACAGTTAGAAAAACGCTATTATCAGCAATGGCTGATGAATTGTTATAACATGGACGAAAAAACCCAAACCCTCGAACTGCTTAATCTTCCAGATATGGTGTACGACTTTGATATTTATCATTGGAGCCAAGCTCACGTACATGAAGTGATGTCACTAATGGCAAAAAACCATTTACTTGGCATTACCCCCCAAACAGGCAGTTTTTTCTCGGTGCTTTATCGCCGCTTTATGGGGCAGAATAAAAAATATTTAATCATTCAACTGCTGATATTAGGTATGTTTTTCATCAGTTTATTGTTCTTAAAAAGCAACTATTAATAGCAAACATTGATTAACGCGATAGGGTATAAACCGACAGTGACGAATACCAAATACCCAATAAATAAAGGCGGCGGAAAAGTCGAGTTTAAAACCGCGTCACTATCTTGCGCTTGCGTAAGCGTTTTATGGTTAGCCTTTTTTGCCATCAGATTGGCAAAAATTTATAAGTCAATTAACAGCATAAATATCACCAACCATGGAACCGTGATGACGGTGAGCCTGAAAAAAAGGTGTTTTTTGACATGGTGTTTGATGATGGCACCGATATAGCTTCCTGCTTTGACTTGGTAGGGCGCAATATCAGCAGCATCGCGCTCATAGAATGCGACCATGTCATTGAGTAATTGCTCGACCTGTTCGGTCTGCCATTGGTAGGTTTCAAACTTTGCTAACAGCTCGCTAATCACTGGGGTTGTATGGGATATGCCGGGTGTCACACATAGCATATCGCATTGCTTAAAGCGTTTAGCACGGGTCGTACCTTGATGGATAAGATGAATTTTGTGGTGGCGTTTATCATGGGTGATAGCGAGGTACAAATTCGCTATATACATTTCACTACCTTCCATAAAATGCAGAAAGCGACCATCTTTGAATAGGATAAAACCCATGATGCCTATTTTTTGATTATTATCTTTGGCACTTTGATAAATCTGGGTAAATGTGCTGGGCTTTAAAGCGGCTGACCAAGTAAGCGAACTGGTATAAGTCAGGTAGTAAGTAGGGGGAGATATCATCGTAGAACTCCTCAGCCATACTCTTTATATGTTACTTTGAGTGTAGCATAATAATTTTTAATGTTATTATTAATTTAGCATCATCTGTCTAAACTAAAGTATAACCCTTAATTCATACAAAAATAAATTAAAGTTTATAAATCTTTTTAGGTTAAAAAATTTAATTATTTTTATGATGCTGTGTTTGCATATCTGTGATTAGCTCGTTCACTTCCAATGATTGCCAATAGGTTGGGGTAAACGCTTGAAATAGTCGGCTAATTGATAAATTATTCACATCCTTATCAATGTCAATACAGTACATATCCCATTTTTTGAACCGCGGCTGATCCCGATGACCCTCGGTAATTATTTTTAACTGTTTATGGCGATAATCTTTCAGTAAATCTTGGTACAGGTGAGTGACTAATGCCTTATCCCCTTCCAAATATTGAAAAAAATGCCCATTTTTGAATAGCAAAAATCCCGTGATGTGTTGGGCATGATTGTTTTGCCTAGAAATCCGCTCGATAGTTTTGAAAGTAAACGGATTAATCGCGCCTAGTAGGGTGATTTTACTGGTGTAGGTTAAATAATAAATAGCATCACACATAAAGGATATCCAACATAAGGTTATCGCTGTTACCAATTCACTACAGCAGGCATTTGATTAACGCTTATAAGCGATTATACTTAACAAAAAGCCATTTTCTTACATAAATATTTAATCATTTCAAATTTAATATTCTGACTTAAAAACTTACTTATTTAAAAAAGCAAAAACCTTAAAAAGAGAAACCCTTAAAAAAGAGAAACCTATGCCAAATTCATTGACCTACGCTTCAAAAAACCCGTCATCCGCCACCGTCCGCTTGAATAAATACAAACTTGGAGCTGCTGCGGTTATAGCCCTTGTGGGGTTAAGTTTGACAGGCTGTCAGGCCATGGCGACAAAAAACGCACCAATAGCCGCAAAAGCTGATAGCATTAGCACAGTATCAAATGGTATTAAAACCGTCAAAAACATTGCCTATGGCACAGATGCCCGCCAACAACTCGATATTTATAACCCTGCAGACGGTCAGCGTCACCCTGTTTTGATATTTGTATACGGGGGCAGCTGGCAACATGGCAAACGTCAAACCTATGGCTTTGTCGGTAAGCAGTTTGCCAAGTCAGGCTACACCACAGTGGTGATTGATTATCGCTTAGCCCCTGCAAACGTATTCCCAGATTATGTGCTTGATACAGCCAGCGCCATGGGGTGGGTGTATCGCAATATCGCTCAATATGGCGGCAATCCTAATCAGCTGTTTGTCATGGGGCATTCTGCAGGGGCGTTTAATGTGGTATCTGCGGTGGATGATAACCGTTTTTGGAAAACCACCGGCATTCCCAACAAGGCAATATTAGGTGTGATTGGACTAGCAGGTCCGTATGATTATGATTTTCGTAGCGGTACTACTAAAGTTGCCTTTCCAGCCAATAGCACCCGCCAGCAAGTGATGCCTGTGTATCATATCCGCCAAGATGTACCCCCGCATTTGTTGGTCACAGGCAGTAAAGATATGATTGTGTACCCACAAAATGCTGATAGCTTACAAAAAGCGCTGACCCAAGCAGGCGGCAACGTGGAACGGGTGCAAGTCCCTGCCACTCATGCAGGCGTCGTCATTGGTCTGGCAGCACCGTTACAGTCGTTTTATCCCACCTTTAACAAGGTCAATGATTTTATGCGACGGCATTTGCCAACAGCGCAGTGAGAAAGATTTCCAAGAAAAATTTCCAAGAAAAACTTTTAAGCAGCGGCAATTTTCACAGACTCATGCAGTCAAAGGCATACCGCTGCTGAGCCAGTAGACTCAAATGCGATGAAAGAATCACAACCGAGTTGAGGTAACCGACTCGGTTTGCATTTTTATGCAATTATTTATGCCATTTGCTCTCCAATCTTCGCTGCAATTTTTACTGCATAGACAGCTGCTGCAACATAATGACGCTATTTCACACAGCGGCTATCCGCTTATAATAAATGGCATTGACCTGCTTATCATAAAAAAGTTCTCAATATCCTCATAACAACATAACGAACGGGACTTCCTGATGCTACCACTTAAAGACCCAACCTTACTCAAAACCCAATCCCTCATTGACAACCAATGGATAGATGCGACGGATGGTACTACCATTGATGTCACCAATCCATTTGACAACCAAGTGTTAGCCAGTGTGCCGAGTCTAGAAAAATCCCAAGTCATCGACGCCGTCGCCATTGCTCACGAAGCGCAAATAGACTGGGCACAAAAAACCGCCAACGAGCGCGCCGCTATTTTAAACAACTGGGCGGATTTAATCGACCAAAATAAAGAAGATTTGGCGACTATCATGACCGCTGAGCAAGGCAAACCAATCACCGAATCGCGCGGTGAAATCGGCTATGCCAATAGCTTTATCCGCTGGTTTGCCGAAGAAGGCAAGCGCATCTATGGCGACATCATCCCTAGCACCAACAAAGACCTACGCTACGTGGTGTTAAAACAACCGATTGGCGTATGCGCGGCGATTACCCCGTGGAATTTCCCCGCCGCCATGATTACACGTAAAGTGGCACCGGCATTAGCTGCTGGCTGTAGCATAATTGTCAAACCTGCCACAGAAACACCCTTGACCGCATTAGCACTGGGCGAACTTGCCATACGTGCAGGCTTACCTGCAGGCTTGCTACAAATCGTCACCGGTAAATCCTCAGTGATTGGTGAAGTGCTCATCCAAGATGAACGTATCCATAAACTATCCTTTACCGGCTCTACCGAAGTCGGTCGCACTTTGATGGCGCAGTGCGCCTCCACCGTCAAAAAACTCTCGATGGAGCTAGGGGGTAATGCCCCATTTATCGTATTTGATGATGCCGACTTAGAAAAAGCAGCAACCGGTCTTATCGCTTCCAAATACCGTAACGCGGGGCAAACCTGTGTCTGTGCAAACCGCGTCTATGTGCAATCAAGTATCAAAGACAAATTTTTAGCCATCTTTAAACAAAAAGTCGAAGCACTAAAAGTCGGTAACGGTATGACAGAGGGCGTAAATATCGGTCCACTCATCAACCAAGGTGCACTGGACAAAGTCGAGCAGTTACTTGCAGATGCGGTCAACAAAGGCGCGACCGTGGTCACCGGTGGAAAAAAACACAGCGCGTCAGATTTAAGCTTTGAACCGACCGTTATCACGGGAATTACCGATGACATGGACATTGCTACTCAAGAGATTTTCGGTCCAATTGCGCCCGTGTTTGTGTTTGATAGCGATGAGGAAGTGATTGCCCATGCCAATAATACGATTTATGGACTAGCGGCGTATTTTTATACCCAAAGCGTTGCGCGTTCGTGGAAAGTGTGTGAAGGACTAGAATACGGTATGGTCGCCCAAAACACCGGGCTGTTATCAACCGAAGTTGCACCGTTTGGGGGTGTGAAGCAATCAGGCTTTGGGCGTGAAGGCTCAAAGTATGGGATTGAAGATTATGTGACGACTAAGTATTGGTGTATTGATGTGCAATAATAGTTAAGTCTTCCAAATTCATGGCATACATTGCCATAATTGGGCGTGAGATTGAACGCGCTGATTTAGCTTATTGGTTTTTGCAATTAGCGCTTTAGGATTTTTACTCAGCGATATCAAATACTTGGCGCAGGTATGCCAAAAAGGTATCGTTATCGGTCATGGTTTTGCCGGGGCTGTCGGATATTTTGGCAACCGATTGCCCGTTACATTCAACCAGTTTAAGGACGATGTTGAGCGGTGTTTGCCCCATATCATTGGTCAAGTGAGTACCGATACCAAACCCAAGTTGAAAACGGTCATTAAAATGCAAGTACAGCGCCCACGCCTTCTGCAACGTCAGCCCATCGCTAAAATTTAACATTTTGGTTTTTGGGTTGATTTTGAGTTGTTGGTAGTGTGCGTAGGCTTTTTCGCCCCATTCATACGGGTCGCCACTGTCGTGACGCAGCCCATCAAATAGTTTGGCAAAATACAAGTCAAAATCGCGCAAAAAAGCGTCCATCCCGACCACGTCTGTCAATGCAATACCTAAGTCACCTCGATATTCTTGAACCCAAGCTTCGAGTGCCGCTTTTTGGAAATTACGCAAACGCACATCAAGCGCCTGAAAGGCTTGTAAAAATTCATGCGCCATTGTGCCAATTGGGGTGATACCGAACTGTTTGGCAAAATACACATTGCTCGTACCGCGAAATATTTCCGGCACTGCCATCAACCGCTCAATCACTTGCTCTTGCCAAGCAACACTATAACGTCGACGCGTACCAAAATCTGATACCAAAAACGGGACGTCATAAGCCGCCATTTGGCGACGATAGTCTTGTAACAGTAGCAGTTTATCGTTCAGCCGTTGTTCACCGACTTGCCAAGCCGATTGCTGGTCAAGGTGACTAAAATACAGTTCATTGACAATCGCCAACACAAAGATTTCAAACATCATTGCCTGAATCATCGGGCCTTCAATACGAATGTCTAACCGACCTTCGGCGTCAATGGTCGCTTTGATAAAACGCCGTTTGAGTTGAAATAATTCAAGATAATCAACAAAATCACTTTTGATAAAGCGTAGACCACGAAGATATTGCAGCTCATCGGCTGTAAACCGCAGTTCACAAAGCGCATCGAGTTCGCTATTGACTTCATCGAGTAGCGTTGATAGGGGATAGGCGGTGTCTTCAAGGTTGCGACAGCGAAACGCATATACGCTATGCGTCTGTGGAAACTTGTGTAGCACCACTTGTAGCATGGTAAATTTGTATAAATCCGTGTCCAACAAAGACTTAATAATCGCCATCACTCATCCTAAATTATCTACCTATTGATAAGAGTGACTACTTTAGCATTAAATCGCTTGGATTGTAGAAAATCTGACTCAGTGCTTGGCATTATAGTTGGCTGGGCGTTTCGACTTTAATTTTATTGACGGCATGGTATTCACGGTTAAAATACACCAAGCCTGTCTGGTCTTTGCCTTGTTGTATGGCTTCGATACGACAAATAAAAATCCCGTGTGTGCCGACTTCTTGGATTTGCTCGATTTGGCAATCAAAGCTCGCCAAGGCATTGTCCAAAATCGGTGATTGGGTCATCAAGGTATGCCATGTGCCATGCTCAAAGCGCGCTTGCGCTTCGAGTTTTGATGCAAAAACCGCAGATAATGGTGCGTGATGGTCGGCCAGCACATTCACCGCCAATACCTTGTTTTGCACGAAATATTCATACGAGCGTGAGGCGGTATTCATACATACAAGCAAGGTCGGTGGGGTATCGGTTACACTGCACACCGCCGATGCAGTAAAGCCATGACGACCCGCAGGGCCATCGGTAGTGACCACATTGACCGCAGCCGATAACATCGACATGGCATTTCTAAAATCAGTAACGTCAACCATTGTTTTTTCCAAATTACTTTTTAAATTATTAGGTCGTCCAATTGATGCGTGGCTAAATAGTCATTTCGGACGAGCTTGGCACCTTGTGCTAAGGCAGACAGCTTGCCTTGTGCCACATGACGGGGTAGCGGCGCCATCCCGCAATTGGTACAAGGGTACAAATTTTCGGCATCCACAAACTGCAAGGCTTTATGCAGTGTTTCTGCCACTTGTTCAGGTGTTTCTATCTGATGCGTCGCCACATCAATCGCGCCCACCATCACTTTTTTGCCACGAATCAATTCGATAAGTTCCATCGGTACGCGCGAATTGTGACATTCTAGCGACACCATATCAATCGCCGATTGCTGTATTTTGGGGAAGATGGCTTCATATTGTCGCCATTCACTGCCCAAGGTTTGTTTCCAATCGGTATTGGCTTTGATACCATAACCATAACAGATATGGACGGCAGTGTCACATTTCAACCCTTCAATGGCACGTTCGAGTGCCGCAATGCCCCAATCATTAACTTCATCAAAAAATACATTAAAGGCAGGCTCATCAAATTGAATAATATCAACCCCTGCCGCCTCCAGTTCTTTGGCTTCTTGGTTGAGTAGAGTGGCAAATTCCCACGCCAGTTTTTCGCGGCTGCCGTAGTATTGGTCACTGAGGGTATCAATCATAGTCATGGGTCCAGGTAGCGCCCATTTGATAGGTTTGTCCGTGTGCTGGCGTAAAAACTTGGCGTCCTCAGCAAATACCGATTGCGGGCGCGACACGGCACCCACCACAGTCGGCACACTGGCTTCATAGCGATTGCGAATTTTTACCGTAGCGCGATTGGCAAAATCAACCCCATCTAGATGCTCAATAAAGGTGGTGACAAAATGTTGGCGGGTTTGCTCGCCATCACTGACAATATCAATGCCTGCCGCTAGTTGCTGCTGCAATGATACTAATAAAGCGTCTTGTTTGCCTTGGACAAGCGCGCTGTCTGTCAGCTTCCAGGGCGACCAAAGTTGTTCAGGTTCAGCAAGCCAGCTTGGTTTAGGCAGGCTACCTGCCGTTGATGTTGGAAAAAGTGTCGTCATTGTTTTCTCTTTAATTGTTGGGCGTCAGCAAAAACTGCTTAAGCGACTTATTAAGCTACTTATTAAGCTACTTGGGAATTTAACCAGTTTTGTAACAAGGTTTGATAGGGTTTGATAAAGTGGGTTTCTGTGTATTGACCTTGTTGAATCGCTAGCTGACTGCGCTCTTCACGGTCATACTCGATTTTGGTCAGTGAATAATCTTGATGATTTAAACTGGGCCGATAGCTTTGACCTGCCACGCTATTGGCGTTATAAATCTCAGGACGATAAATTTTTTGGAACGTTTCCATCGTGCTAATCGCGCTAATCAGCTCAAGGTTGGTGTAGTCATTGAGCAGATCACCTTTAAAATAAAACGCAAAAGGTGCCACTGATTTTGGCGGCATAAAATAACGCACCGATAACCCCATTTTGCTAAAGTACTCATCCGTCAGCGAATACGCGTCTTGTACATATTCAGTGCCCAAAATCGGATGACAATTGGCAGTTCGGGTGTAGGTCTTAGTGGTTGACACACTGAGACAAATCACCGGTGGTTTGTTAAATTGCTCACGGTAGGCAGGCGAGTTCAGCACATAATCAAACAACTTACCATGCAAATCCCCAAACCGCTCGGGCACACTAAACGATGGCTGGTTTTTGTTATGCGTTAACAGCCATACACTAAAGTCATAATCGCGCACATAGGAAGAAAAACTGTTCCCCACAATGCCATCGATGCGTTGCTGGGTCTGGGTGTCAAAGATAACGGTTTTTAAAATCTCAATAGCCGGAAAGCTGTCTCCCGTACCAACAATCTCAAGATTAGCAGAGACAATCTCAAGCTCGACCTGATAGCGGTCGCCAGTCACATTGTCCCAATGTGCCAAGTCATTAAATCGACGGTTAATCATTTGCAGGGTATTTCGTAAGTTTTGCTCGCGGTGTTCACCCCGTGCCAGATTGGCAAAGTTGGTAGTCAGCCTAGTATCTTTGGCAGGTTGGTAGTTTTCATCAAATGCAATGGTTTTGATATGACAATCAATCGGTAAAGTCATGTCTGTAATCTCCGTAACAGTCGCGCAAAAAAAATTCTTTTAGCACCCTACGATTACTAAAAATCGTCACGGCTAAAAGTACAAAGACAGTTATACGCTAAAATTAAGATGAATAAAAACGAATTAAAATTTAAAAATGATGAATTTTATTCATTTTAGGTTTTTCCTTGAATAAAAAACGGCTAGAGAGTATCTAACCGTTTTTTATTGGCAGCGCTGAAATTTGATATTAGCGACTTCAAAATACTCCGGCATAGATTCAGCGAAGCTAGTGATGCTGTCTATTTTTTGAGGTTAACGAATATTAATTTTGTTAGGAGTTCTGAACATTCAATAAAAGTTGATAGTTAAAAAATAATTTATGCAACAAAATAATAAATTTTGTACATATAAAATAAGTAATTCGCCATCAGAAAGGTTAACTTACCAATTACCAACATTACGCTACAAGTCTGTAGCATTAAAGGGTGAATAGCCCGCTCTATAATCACGGGAAAATAAGGAGGGTGATATGACAATAAGCAATCATCAAAATATACCCTCGTCAGCAATCAATACGGTAAAACCACCTTATATCACGATGGCGATTTTTGCCATCATAGGCTTTGTATTATTGTTTGGCGGGATTTATCTCATTAGTTTGGGCGGCTCGTGGTACTACTTGGTAGCCGGTCTTTGGATATTAGTCACGGCGGTGTTACTTAAAAAACGTGCTGCATTGGCGCTGTGGTTGTTTGCTGCCTTATTGGTTGTGACAGCGGTATGGTCGCTATGGGAAGTGGGCAGCGATTTTTGGGCACTCGCACCTAGACTGGATATTTTAACCTTTATGGGGATTTGGCTATGGTTACCACATATCACCCGCTATGTTAAATCTCATCAGGCAATTAACCAGACGACTCCATCATCAACGCCTAAAGCAACGTTCTTTGATCATACTTGGCTAACGCCGGTTCGACATGGCTTAGGCTTAGTGATTCTATCAATTTTTGCATTGATGGGTTATGCCGCTTTTCATGACCCCCAAGAAATCAATGGTACCATCACCCGTGCGCAGCCTACGCCAAAACCACTGGCAGGCATTGCGCCTGGCGATTGGACCGATTATGGGCGTACGCCTGAAGGTACACGCTATTCGCCTTTGACCCAAATCAATGATAGCAATGTCAAAAATCTCAAAGAAGCCTGGACGTTTCGTACTGGCGACTTTAAAACCGCCAATGATTCTGGGGAAACCACCAACCAAGTCACCCCACTTAAAGTCAACAATACCTTATATTTTTGTACCGCGCATCAATTTTTGATTGCGCTTGACCCCGCTACAGGTAAACAAAAATGGCGGTTTGATCCGAAACTCAAATCAGATAAAACCTTCCAACATTTGACCTGCCGTGGGGTATCGTATCACGATGACGCCAATGTCAGTAAAAATGCTGCCAGTTTGCAAGCGCGCCAAACCAAATCGGCGCTTTGCCCGCGCAAAATTATTTTGCCGGTCAATGATGGTCGCTTAGTCGCCGTCAATGCCGATACGGGTCAACGTTGTAGCGATTTTGGTACCAATGGTGAAGTCAATCTGCAACAAGATATGCCATACCCATATCCCGGTGGCTACAACCCAACGTCACCGCCTGTAGTGACAGGTACGACGATTGTCATCGGTGGGTCTGTGACTGACAACCTCTCTACTAAAGAGCCTTCGGGCGTTATCCGTGGCTACGATGTTAATACCGGTAAATTAATGTGGGTATTTGACACAGGCGCTGAAGACCCCAACGCTATCCCAGCACCTGGGCAAAAATTTGTACACAACTCGCCAAATGCATGGGCGCCGCTTGCGTATGATAGCCAAGCCGACGTCGTATATGTGCCTGTTGGTGTTGGTACGCCAGATATTTGGGGCGGTAATCGTGACCGACTACAAGAGCGTTTTGCCAACTCGGTTGTCGCGCTCAATGGTACCACAGGTAAAGTGCTATGGAGCTTCCAGACCACGCATCACGACTTGTGGGATATGGACGTACCATCGCAGCCAACCATTGCAGAATTGACCGATCAAACTGGCAAAACCACGCCTGTGGTCTATGTCACCACCAAAACGGGTAATGTGTTTGTCCTTGACCGGCGTACTGGTAAACCTGTGGTACCGGTGACAGAACGCGCCGTGCCGCAAACTGTCAAACGCGGTAACCAAACCAAAGGTGAAAAATACTCTGCCACTCAGCCATTTTCTGAGTTAAACCTTGCGCCACCAAATCCGCTGCAGGATAAAGATATGTGGGGCGCGACCATGTTTGACCAGCTATATTGCCGTGCGTATTTTAAATCACTCAATTATGAGGGTATCTATACGCCACCGTCAGAAAACGGCACCTTGGTTTTCCCAGGCAATTTAGGGGTATTTGAATGGGGCGGTATTTCAGTCAATCCCGATCGCCAAGTCGCGGTGATGAATCCCTTAGCGCTACCTTTCGTAAGTACTTTGATCCCACAAGATCCTAACCGTCCACAAAAAGAAAAAGGCGCAGGCACTGAACAAGGCGTCCAGCCTATGTATGGTGCGCCTTATGGTGTTGAAATCAAACCTTTCTTATCGCCCGTCGGATTACCTTGTAAACAACCTGGCTGGGGCTATGTGGCAGGGGTGGACTTGACCACGCATCAAATCGTGTGGAAAAAACGTATCGGTACTATCCGCGATAGCTTGCCAAAACTGATGCAGTTACCGCCATTAAAAATCGGTGTGCCCGGACTGGGTGGTTCGATTTCGACCGCGGGAAATGTGATGTTTGTCGCGGCGACCCAAGATAATTATATCCGTGCCTTTAATGTCAGCAACGGCGATAAACTTTGGGAAGCGCGTTTGCCGGCTGGTGGGCAAGCCACGCCAATGACTTATGAGATTAATGGCAAACAGTATGTGGTCATCATGGCAGGCGGGCATGGTTCGTTTGGCACCAAGATGGGTGACTACATGGTTGCCTATGCGTTACCCGATTAGTCATTAAGACTTATTGAGGCTTTAAGAAAACCACGTTAACACCTTAACGTGGTTTTTTTTATGACACGAAGTTAAGTAGGCAGTATATTTATCATAATTTATACCAGCAATTAAAAAACACTTAACGATAGCAATTACTCAACTGGTTTTTTAAACGCCTCAATCGCCATCGCTCGTGAGATTTTTGTCGGGGTGTCAAGCTTTGGATAGGCGATGTGAGGATGTTGTGTTAGGTAGGTTTGCAGTTTTTGCTCATCGTTGATGATGTTAGCTGGCACTGTTGCAAGCTCGGGCACCCAGTATTGGATATAGCTTGCATCAGGGTCATGTGTTGCCGCCTGACTAAATGGATTCATCACCCGAAAATAAGGCTGAGCATCGGTACCGACGGAAGATGACCATTGCCATCCGCCATTATTACTGGCAAAATCACCATCTACCAAATGCTGCATAAAATAAGCCTCACCCCAACGCCAATCGATTAATAGGTTTTTGCTCAGATACATCGCCACCACCATACGCAGCCGATTGTGCATAAAACCTGTGCTGTTGAGACAGCGCATTGCTGCATCCACCAGCGGTACACCGGTCTTACCTTGATACCAGCTTTCAAAGTCGGCTAGGTCATAACGCCAAGCCACAGATTCATCCAAGGGGGTCAAAAACGCCTTGCCTTTAACGATATCTGGACGGTTAACCATAACGTCATAATAAAAATCGCGCCAAGCCAGTTCGCTAATCCAGCGCATGATGTCTTTCTCGCTTCCCAGTCCTGATTGACTGTTCAGCCTTTGTCTGGCTTTGAGATAGCATAATCTGGGCGATAGCATACCGATTGCCAAATAGGGCGATAAACGACTGGTCGCACCCAAACTATTATTCAAAGCAGGCACGTCTCTGGCTGTATTGTAATCAGCGATATGGTTTTTTAAAAAATCATCCAGTCGTGATTGGGCAGCCGCTTCACCGGCGGGGTATAACAATTGTGCTAACTTACCCACGTGATTGAGCTGTTTATCAAGCGCAGCAGTGGGGGTAAGATAAGCACGATAAAATGCATCAATCGTTATATAGTCATTGGTATTGGTATTGGTATTGGTATTGCGGCTGTCTTTGGCAAGTTGTGTAGTATTTATAGCCATGGCAGCAGGGGTGGGCGATAGGGTTAAACCCGCGGTTTCAATCATCGCAAGCCAACGCTTGTAAAAAGGGGTAAAGACTTTGTACGGCATACCTTTGTCGGTGACGATACGCTGAGGGGCAATCACCTGACTATCATCAAACCATTGAGTAACTATGCCCAACGACTGCGCCTGCTGGGCGATATACTGGTCGCGGGCAACTTCATTAACTGGGTACTCCAGATTGGCAAATAAATGGCTAATAAAAAGCTGCTGGCAAAGCTCAAGCACATCCGTCGCCTGCAAGGCAAAATCATCCACCACTCTGATGATAATACCAATATTTAACTGAGATAAACTCTGCTCAAGTGCGCGGATTTGCCGCAGTATCAAGTCAATTTGCCACAGCGATTTGCGGTGTGATTGCCATTGCTTGGGTGTCAAATAAACCACGGCTATGACGCCAGCATGGTTTTGCTGTGCATGCTCACAGCAAGCCGCAAAAGCGGTATTGTCAAAGGTGCGCAAATCTTGGCGAAACCACATCAAGTTCATTGTGCTGCTCATTATCTTTACCCCACTACAGAGATTTATCTTTAGGGTATTATGTCAACAAAGGCTTGGCTTCCCAAGACATTTTTGCAGGTTTATTGTGCTATCGTAACGGTAAAACACTACTCATGCCGTTGCAAAAATGTGCAATGACCTGCACCAAAAGTCGGGTAAACGTTGTGTTGGCTTTGCAATATACGCGCCTTAAATAGCAAACTAACTATTTGATTTATGGCACAATTATATTAAGATGACAATATCATATGCCATCATTCAAGCGTGTATCAAGCGATTTCCCTGTTATGCTATCTACCCCATCATCCGATAACAAATCGTCAAAACTATATATTAGGGTAGTGGTAGTTGGCATCGTTACCGCGCTGCATGGGCTGCTGCTATATCTATTTTTTCAGTACCAAACTCCCTTAAAAATCAAACCGCAAACGACACAGCCGCTCGAAATTAGCTTTATCCAGCTGAAGCCTCAACACCCCTCGCAGACTTACCATTCACAACCGCAGCCCGTCGCCATTAATCATGCGAACCCTGCCAAACAAGCTTATCCTAGCACTAACACCCAAGCGGCTGATATTAAGGAAAAACCATTATCAAAACCAAACCCTACACCCGCTAAACTGGTAAATGACCCAGCAAAAAATAGTAGCGACAAGCCAATTGAACTCAGACCAACGATAGATCATTTGACTAGCCAAAAAAAAGCCAGTCAACCTAAAACTTCGTTATCTACAGCAAGTCAAAGTCGAAGCCAAACTCAATCTCAAAAAAAATCACAAGATATTCCTAGCCAGCCATTACTGAACGCGCGTGAAAATAAAGCCAAATATGAACAACAGCAAGCGGCGCAAATAGAACGCAACATAAGTTCAAACACTAGCCAATCTCTTGCTCAACCCAAATCAGCTACTACCAACCAAAGCCATACCAATGCTGATTATGCTTTAAAAACTATAACTCACGATGAGCGTGCTAAATCATCTAAAGATACGATGCGTCCTCAAATACAAAAAATGCCAAATCAGCCCGTTAGCCCAGTTATTTCAGCTATCCCCGCTGTCCCAGCTAGTAATTCGTCACCAAAACCAGCAACACCCATCACCTTTGGCAATGCGGATGCAAGTTGGCAGAAAAGACCTAACACGCAGTTACCACCCAATTTGTCCCGTATTGTGACACTAAAGCAGCTATCAAGCCTGCAAGTAAAACTCAATGTCAATGCCCAAGGTGGCGTGGAAAAATGCAGGATTACGCAAACATCAGGTGATCAAGAGGTGGATAAATTTATTTGCCAACAAGTGCAAAAAGCCAGACTTTACCCAAGAAAAGCCAATGGCGTCACGGTACCAAGCATTGGCAATCTCACCATAGCACTGACCAATCTTGCAAATTAAACCCTACAATATGTCGCTGGAGCGGCACCCATGCAATAATCATGAAGGGCTTACTGTATCAACATTGATTAACTCCACACATAAAAAAAGCCAAGCTGATGAACAGATTGGCTTTCATGTTATTGAAAGTTAGCTTATTTCTTTTGGTAAGATAAACGTACACCGTATACCCAGCCATCATTGTCTTGGAAATCACCAACAATGCTACCATCGGGTAGTTTTGCTTTGGCATCACCAAACATCAAGTATTTAACGCCGCCTGAGATAGCCCATTCAGGTGTCAAATTGTATTTTGCTCCCAAGCCCACATTCCAGTTACCCTCCACAGGTCCTAGAGAAGTGGTTGGATTACCTGCACCTGAGTCATAACCCACAGCGCCCGAAATAGCTAATTTTGGTGATAGTTTCTTACCTAGACCGACTTCAGCAGTCCAAGCGTCATCGTCATAAGAAACTAAATTTAAACCGCTTGCATTACCATAGATTTTTGGTTTAATCGCAAAATCGCTCCAAGGTACCCAACGTGCTTTTGCGGTTAAAAGGGTTGTTGGATTGATACCTGTTTGGAAATCTAAGTTAACAGATTTTGGCGTGGTGATAGTAATCTCATTGGTGCCGACACCCGCTGCACCAAGTGCAGGAAGATTTTCCGTCATAGTGACGTCGTGGTCGATTTCAGAGCGATAAGTTAACGCGGCTTTGAGGGCAATTTCAGGTTTTAAATAAGCAATCCCAGCCATCCAGCCATAAGCCGTGTTACGAGCAATACTCGCATCATAGCCAGAGGCGGTTTTATAAGCGTTACCACGTAAGTGGACATCACCTTCTAAACGCTGAATCGTAGGACCGCCATAAATTTGAATGTTTTTCTTTTCACCCAGTTTTACCCCCAACAGTCCTGTGAAATTTTGGCTGCTGATAGAAACATTGGTGGCACCTGTGACTTTAGATAAATTTTGTGAAGCTGCTTGTGCGGTAGATAAAGTCTTAACTGCTTGTGTGCCAGCCTCGACTTGGGTAGTACCTGCAGCAATCCCTTGTTGAAGTGCAGTAATTTGTGGCGTTAAAACAGGTGCTAATGCAGGGTTAGCAGCCAAAGCAGCTTGGGCTCTCGCTAATTGAGTATTTGCTGCATCTAATCGCGCTTGCCCTGCAGTAACTTGATTTTGGATGGTTGAGATAGCGGTTTGCAGTTCTGTGGCATTAGTCACAGGCAGTGCAATACCTGCATTTTGCAATCCCGCTGCTGCTTGAGCATAGATACCATTCACTATAGAAGTTGGTGCACCAACAAAGTTGTTATCGCCAGAAAACTCAACATCTGCGCCCCAAGGTTGATCAAAAAATGCCCCTACGCTGATGGTATCATTGACATCGGCTTTTGCGCCAAAGTTTAAAAACTGGTAATCATCGGCCATATCAGGGACATTGCGACCAGCGGTAAAGTTTGCCTCAGTCGTCGCAACGTTTTTGTTGTCTTTGCCCTCGATTGTTGGATCGATGGTAATGTGCTCAACATAGGCAAAAGTACCTTGCTCGGTAAAAGCCCAGCTTGGTTGGGTAGAGCGGTCTAAACCGGCGGCGTTTGCGATAGAAACAGTAGAAAGCGTAGCAACGGCTAGCGCGAGAGAAGAAATTTTAAATGACATGTGAAGCTCCCTGTTTGATTTTAATCATCACGTCTAATAGCTAATTTAACAAAAACTTATCAGTAAATTAAAATTGACGTAATACCTTCCTTTGGTCAGTCAAAGAATAATCAAAATTTTAACAATTGACAACCGTATAATCACATTTTTGTAAGAATTTATTGACCTGAACAGTCACGAAAAAAAGAGGGGTTTAACTCATTGAGTTAAACCCCTCTTTTTACTGACTATATGTGGCTAAATAACTATCGACCGCGGTAAGTAATACGCCCTTTTGACAAGTCGTAAGGTGTCATTTCAACTTTAACTTTATCGCCTGTTAAGATACGAATATAGTTTTTACGCATTTTTCCAGAAATATGCGCAATAATTTCATGCCCATTTTCTAAACGCACTTTAAATAATGTGTTAGGTAAAGTATCGACCACTTCGCCTTCAAATTCAATTACATCGTCTTTTTTTGCCATAATACCTATATCTATGAGTCAAATGTATAAATGCAGATTATACGCTGATGCGTGTGTTATCGCAACTTTTAAGCCCTAAATCAATCAATTGAAAAAAATAGCTAAAAGATTTGCGCGCATCGCGACCTTATTCAGGCAAATTTAGCCAAATAGGGGATAGCCTTGTTACCGGTAACAGTGATTGAAATTGGGGTGGATATAGCGCATTGATAAAGTATAACCCATCGGCAGAAGCCGTCGCTGCCGCAAGTGACCGATTTTTGCTCAGCAACAGTGCTTCAATCCATGCGACTGGCTGTTCACCGCGCCCAATTTCAAATAACGTACCCATAATATTTCGCACCATGTGATGCAAAAAACCATCGGCTTGGATATCCAGTACCAATAGCTCACCATGCTGAATCAATTTGGCAAAATGGACATGGCGCACAGGCTGATTAGATTGGCAGGAAGCGGCACGAAAACTGGTGAAATCATGGGTGCCTTCGAGATAGGTCGCTGCCTGCTGCATCAGTTGGACATTAAGTGGGGCGTATTCATGGGTAATTTGCTGATTGAGTATCGCAGGTCGAAAGGGGTGGTTGAGGGTAATATAGCGGTAGCGTCGAGCAATCGCAGAAAAGCGCGCATGAAACTCAGCAGGCATCATTTGTATCCAGCGCACCGCGATATCATCAGGTAGTAGAGAATTTGCGGCACGCAGCCAATTATAGGGCTGACGCATGGCACTGGTTTGAAAATGGGCAATCATATTTGACGCATGGACGCCTGCATCAGTACGACCTGCAGCGATGACTTCTATGGGTTCATTGGCTATCTTTGATAACGCTGCTTCAACATGCTGCTGAATACTATCAACTTCTTGTTGGCGTTGCCAGCCGCGATAGCGAGTACCAATAAATTCGATGCTGATCGCATAAGTATTTACAGTCATAAAAAAGCCAATTTTGCCAAAACCTACGATAAAAAAGCCTAGTATAACAACTAATCAGTTATTAAGCGACGGTGTGGGTATCCTTTAGACAATGCGCCCAACGCTGACGGCGACGAGCAGGGGTATCATAATTGCCAATCAACCAAAGCAGACGCGCAAATATGGCAGGTAAGGTCAACCGTCCCGTCATCAAAACTTCACACTGAGCCAGCCATGCCCCCGCTTCATATGCTTGGCTGACGCCGCCATACGCGCATTGGGTCGTCACTGCAACCAGACAGCCTTGTTTTTTCGCCTGTAATAATTCGTTTTTGATGGATTCGGCATACGGCACATTGCCTGCACCAAATGCCAAAATAATGATGGCATCAGGTTTATCAGACAATAAATTACCCAAGCGAGCAGCGAGCAAATGCGTATCCACGGGCGTCAAATAGAGTGTGGCAACATTGGCATGGGACAAGCTGTCAAAGACTTGCGGCAATTGACTCAACCGATCTTCTAGCCAAAGTTGATGCTGAGCCTGAGTGATTTTTGAGGTATAGCTATTGGCGGGATAACCAGCACGGTGATGCCCCACAAACGCCATTAAATCATGGCTATGAATTTTTTGCACCGTTTGGGCAGGCCAATCTTCACCAGAAAAACAAACCCGCACCCCAGGCTCACCATGACGGGCTAATTTGCAAGCATCAAATAAATTCTGTGTGGCATCGCTCTGCGCGTCGATAAGGTAATCGGTTAACACATTGCTATCAAGCAAAGGTCTCATCGCCCCTGTCACCACAATACTGATATGACTACCCGCAAAACACTCTGCCAAAAAAGCCGCAAGGTAGCTGAGCGTATCCGTGCCTGTTAGCACCACAAATTGGCGAAGCCCTTGCGCAATGGCTTGTAGTATCAATTGATAAAAATGCGCGAAATCAGCAGGCGTTAACTGGCTACTGTCTTTAATGACATCATTATCCAATATCCGCCAATTCACAGGGTCGTGTGCATGGTTTGGGTAAGTGGCAAAATGGGTCTGTAAAATCTGTGATAACACAGGTAAAAAAATATCGGCATCTAAGCTAGCAAGCGGTTTACCATAACTGCCAAAAGTGCCGCCCGCGTAGATGATGCCAATACCTGATTTGGTGATAGATTTACTCAATTGAAATTTTACTCATAAGGGTTGGCAACGGATAACTTATCAAGGACAGCGATTTCAATCGCTTCCATTTCATCTTGCTCAGCTTGCCCAAGTTCATGGTCAAAACCCAGCAAATGCAGCATCCCATGCACCAGCAAATGGGTCAGATGCTGCTCTACTGTCTTGCCTTGCTCAGCGGCTTGACTGACCACCACCGCATGGCAAATTACTAGTTCACCTAGCGGCAGTGCGGGCAGTAATTCTAGCACAGCTTCCGGCAATTCACTGGCATAGGATAAAATATTGGTGGCGTAGTCTTTGCCACGCGCATCCAAATTGATGGCGCGAGCTTCCACAGGCTCCGTGACATAAATTTCTAATTCAATGATTTTTTGAAAGATAAATTCACCCAGTTGACTAGGTATTTCGGTAGTGTCGTGATGGGTTTGAAAATACTGCAGAACTTGCTGCAAAATAGCGACAATCTTGTCTTGTTGATAGAAGGCTTCAAGTTCGCCAAAATTTGGCAGCGCAATTAAGTCTTCAGCAAAACTAATTATCACTTGACTCATCGGCGCTTGCGGCACAGCGCCAGCTAAATCACCTGTTAAATCAATTTGGGTTGGCAAAGCTGATGACATAAGCTACTCCGCGATACCTATATCAATGGGTACGTTATCAATTGGAGCATTGTTATCCGTCACCGCGATAGCCGAACTTGCGGCTTGGGACTGTGCTTGGCTTTGTTCAAGTAGGCGCGATTGCTTTTTGGCTTCTTTAATCGCTTCTTGCGCTTCATCGTATTTATCATAGGCTTGCACGATTTTTTGAACCAATTGGTGGCGTACCACATCCTTGCTATCAAACCGCGTCACATGGATTTCTTCAATATCCGCCAAGATTTCTAGCGAATGCCGCAAGCCTGACTTGGTGCCGCGAGGTAAATCGACCTGTGACATATCGCCCGTGATGACCGCACGTGAGCCAAAACCCAAACGAGTCAAGAACATTTTCATCTGCTCAGGGGTGGTGTTTTGTGCTTCATCCAAAATCACAAACGAATTATTTAAGGTACGACCGCGCATGTAGGCGAGGGGGGCTACCTCAATGACTTGTTTTTCAATCAG
Source organism: Moraxella sp. CTOTU48841 (assembly GCF_032061225.1). Taxonomy (NCBI): domain Bacteria; kingdom Pseudomonadati; phylum Pseudomonadota; class Gammaproteobacteria; order Moraxellales; family Moraxellaceae; genus Moraxella; species Moraxella sp. CTOTU48841. The sequence goes on along the minus strand of NZ_DAMBFQ010000001.1, from coordinate 428,017 downwards.
TTTTGCCACTTTTTCAAACCCTAGCATTTCATATAAAGCATCATAAAGTGGGCGTAGGTAAGGGTCGATTTTTTGGGTCAAATCCCCTGGTAAAAAGCCCAGTTTTTCCCCTGCTTCTACCGCAGGGCGCACAAGCAAAATACGCTCAATCTCATTGCGCTCTAGCATATCCACCGCGCAAGCCACCGCCAAGTAAGTCTTACCCGTACCTGCAGGCCCTACGCCAAACGAGACATCAGAGAGTAAGATTTTTTTGACATATTGCTGTTGGTTGTAACCGCGGGGGATGATTTTTCCTTTACGGGTTCTCAAACTAATCGGGGTGAATTCATTGCTATCTGCGCGCTCGCTGCCATTTTCGCTAGCGGCATCATTTTCTAGCGCTAAATCGTGCTCACGGCTAAAACTCGTTTGCACGAGCAGGTGCAAATCTTCTGGCGAGATGACGTCGTTGCTTTGTGCTTCATCGGCAAGCTGTACCAAAATACGCTCAGCACGCGTGACTGAATCAAGCTCACCTGAAATCACAAAATCGGTTTTGCGTTGGTGAATGTGGACTGACAGACGATGTTCAAGGTACTTAATGTGGTTATTGTATTCGCCCAATAGGGTTTTGAGTTGATGGGCTTTTAGAGATGATAAATCGACCGTTCTGCTGATGGTATCGCTCAAGAGTGCTTCCTTTTATGGGTTTTTATAGTTGTGATAAATCATAAGGTTGAGAGATTAGGGAAGTATGACAGTAACCAATATAATATTTTGGCACGTTGATACTATTATGGTAAATATATGCAAAAATTCAAGTGACGTTCACGGGTTTTTGTCATTTCAAGTAATTTTGAAGCCAACAGTCAGGCAATGCTCAGCCACGACAGGCAAAAAATTAAATTTTGAGAAAATGAAAAAAAATGTGACAAAATGCTTGACGACATAGGGTTAAATACGCATAATATGCACCCCATGACAGGCAAGAAATACTTTCAAAATTCTGCCTAAATCTTGCAGATTTGCCAAACATGGCGATGTAGCTCAGCTGGTTAGAGCGCACGACTCATAATCGTGAGGTCAAGAGTTCAAGTCTCTTCATCGCCACCATTTGCAAATAACTTAACGCCCAGGATTTTGAAAAGTCCCGTATTTTAGTAAGCCAAGCATTTTGATGTTTGGCTTTTTTGTTGTTTTTCATTTGACAATAAAAATGAAAAAGAAAAACAAAAAAAGGGCGATAGCTGTATCGCCCTTTTTGTCATTTAAATTACTATTTAAATTGGCATCCAATATTATCGAGCTGCGTTAAAGGCTTTATTGGCATCATCAAAACGTGCCATGACTTTGTCAGATGCGGGCGTTAACAGTGACACCACATAGATGGCAATCATGCCTAAAATAAAACCTGGTACGATTTCATACAGACTGCTACCGGTTAATGGTTTCCAAGCGATGACTGTCAACGCGCCTACGAGCATGCCCGCCAACGCACCTGTACCAGTCATACGTCGCCAAAATAATGACATCAATACCACAGGACCAAACGCCGCGCCAAATCCTGCCCAAGCATAAGAGACCAATCCCAACACTTTGCTGTCTGGGTTTTGGGCAATGACAATGGCAATCGCTGAGACCAAAAGCACCATGAAGCGACCAATCCAAACCAGCTCTTTTTGAGTGGCAGTAGGGCGAATAAACCCTTTATAAAAATCTTCTGTAATCGCGCTTGAGCATACCAATAATTGACAGCTGAGGGTACTCATGACCGCCGCCAAAATAGCCGACAATACCACACCGACAATCCAAGGGTTAAATAATACTTGTGCCAAACCGATAAAGATGCGCTCGTTGTTATCTTTTAAAATAGCAGTTTGCTCAGGATGCACCGTCATATAGGCAAGCCCAAAATAACCGACCGCTACCGCACCTACTAGGCATAAAATCATCCAAGTCATACCAATACGACGGGCATTATTCAGTGATTTGACCGAATTTGCCGCCATAAAACGCGCCAAAATATGCGGCTGACCAAAATAACCCAAGCCCCACGCAGCTGCACTGATGATACCGACGAATGACGTACCAAACAGCAAGTTACCGTAGTTTTTGTTATTTGCCTGTGCCGCCATACTGACTGCCGCATGAATTTCACCCATACCGCCTAAGTTTAAATAAACCATGATGGGCGCAAATACCAGCGCAAAAATCATCAAACTTGCTTGAATAGTATCCGTCCAGCTTACTGCCAAAAATCCTCCAATAAAGGTATAGATAATGGTGGCAAATGCCCCTAGCCACATAGCCGTGGCATAGTCAATTTCAAACAAGCTTTCAAATAGTCGCGCACCTGCGACAATGCCTGAGGCGCAATAAATGGTAAAGAAAAACAAAATAATCGCCGCCGAAGCAATTTTAATCAATTTATTGTTGGCGCCAAAGCGGTGGTGAAAATATTCAGGCAAAGTCAGCGCATTGTTATTAAACTCAGTATGCACCCGCAGTCGACCTGCCACCAAAAGCCAGTTAAAATACGCACCAATCACCAAGCCAATCGCAATCCAAGATTCACTCAACCCCGATACATAAATCGCCCCAGGTAACCCCATCAGCAGCCATCCTGACATATCTGACGCACCCGCCGACATCGCGGTCACAAAACTGCCCAGACTACGGCCACCCAAAATATAGTCATCAAAGTTACGCGTGGCAAAATATGCCGCAAACCCGATGCCTAATACCAAAATCAAATACAACGTAAATGTAATATAAACGGGTGTCATCCCATCACTCCTAAGGTCATCCCGATTCAAGGTAATAAAACCACTAAAAATTGATAGCAGTCATAGAGATTTTACGTGGCATCACACGCTAATCGACATCTTGATAGATACCATCTAATAACGAAAAGTCACATTGTAGAAAAATTTTAGGCATAAAAAAAGGATAATCGCTGTGATTATCCTGTTTAGGGCATAAAATTGTCAACGCGCTAAACTTTGCGATACATAATATCGTAAATAGCGCGACCTTCCTCCATTCCGCGTTTTTCGAATTTAGTCAGTGGGCGAAAATCGGGACGCGGCAAAAAGTTACCTATACCTTCGCTGTTTTTGCCTTCGACATTTTCAAACGCGGTTAAACTATCCATGACTTCAATCATCCAATGGGCATAATGTTCCCAATCGGTGGCAGCATGAAATATGCCGCCTTTTTTAAGCACCCGTTCCACCACCCGCATACGATCAGCACTGACAAAACGGCGTTTGTAATGGCGCTTTTTTTGCCAAGGGTCTGGGAAATACAACTGCAGCGTGTCAATATGCGCCGCCGGTAATTGCTGCATCAGGGCAATCGCATCGCCACTGATGAGTTTGAGGTTATTTAGCCCCAGTTCCCCTGCCAAAAATGCACAGTTACCCAGTCCTGCCTCATGCACTTCAATGCCGACAAAGTTTCGTGTTGGGTCATTTTTTGCCATTTCCACCAAGCTTGTGCCCATACCAAAGCCAATTTCGAGTGTCAAAGGCGCATCAGGGTTTGAAAATAGCTCACGCAAATTGGTTATACCGCCGATATCCATCGCTTGTATTGCATCCAAATTGGGCTGGACAAAAAAATGGGCAAAGTCTGACTGTAACCCAGCTTCTGCCTTTTTGCCCACATGGGTTTTGCGCTTCATAAAAGTTTGAATGGCGCGATAGTGCAGGGATGAATCAGGGTTTTCATCATTCGGTTGAGGGCTAGTGGAGAGATTGGGAGAAAGCAATGGTGCATCGGTGCTAGCCGCATCGACTGTCTCAGAAGTTTGGGTATGTTGGGGTGTCATCATTTGCAAAAATCGTAGTTGGTGTGATAAAGGGTGGTTGTGATAAAATTCGGCTATTATAAGTGAAAACCCCATAAAGTGAAAACAACCAATGGATAATCCCTAATCGCCATGTTATTTCTTGAAAAAACATCACCGCCGCCATTTTGGCAGCCACAGCTAACTGATAAACAGCGTCTGATGTATGACAAAGCCTTTATCGGCAATCGTTCGCAGGCGTATTATCTCAAGCGTTTTGCCCAGTTTGATCAGGCAGGGCGATTGACGGCTAAGTGGCATTGGGCAGGGTTTTTGATGACGTTTCCTTGGCTGTTATACCGTAAGCGATTCTTAGATAGCATTGTCTATTCGGTGGCGGGATGGTCGTTTATTCAGCTTAATGTCACCATCATTTTGGTGGCGATAGAGTACTTATTGATACGCAATCTTGATGAAGCAATTCGTATGCCGCTACGTATTGGCATTGGGCTTGCGATTTGGCTGTTTTGGTCGGTAATGGTAGCACGTTGGAGCGATGCTTATTATTATCGGATGGCGCGCCGTGAAATCGCCGATGCCATTGAAATGTATCCGCGGGATGAGGAAAAACAGCTGGCGCATATCCGCAGGCACGGCGGGGTAAGTTTGCTGGGTTTGGCGCTGGCGTTTGGGTTTTATGCGTTTTCTTTGTTTGTGATTCAAGTGCAGTTTTTGCCGATTTATGCCAAACAAAAAGCCAATGCCACGCTGTTTGAGGTGCTTGATATCGTAGAAAGCGCACAGGGACGAGTCGATGCCATCTACAAAGCCACCGGTCAATGTCCTGTCAATACACCGCTAAGCACAGATAACCAAAAAGTGGTGTTAAAAGTGTTGACCCAAGCAGAAAGTATCCCAACTGACAGTCATTGCATGATTCAAGCGACAGTACGAGGCGTGCCGTTTCCCAATCGCTGGCTCAATGGTCAGACGCTGACCATGTACCGTATTGGTGATAGTAAAGTCGATGGTAGTTGGGGCTGTATCACCTCACTCAATCGCAGGCAAATCCCCAAACAATGTATGCTGGCAGAGCGCTGATGAAATAGTAGTGTTTACAACCACTAGCCGATGCGATGACGGTGGTTTTCAAAAAAAACCGAAACCTAAGCAACAGCCTAGGCTTCGGTATTTATTTATTTTTATTTATCGGCTTTATTTTGAAGCCAGCAAAATAACTTACTTCATCAACAACGCATTGACGCGTTTGAGATAAGCGGCTGGGTCTTCAAGCTGACCGCCTTCAGCAAGTAGTGCTTGGTCAAAAATCACTTGCGCGAGGTCATCGAACTGCTCCGCGCTTTCCAATTTTTGAATGAGTGGATGGTTTGGGTTGACTTCCAAAATTGGCTTGCTCTCTAGCACAGGTTGCCCCATCTGTTTGAGCATTTGCATCATCTGTGGTGATAGTTCACCATCCGCAGTCACTAGCAAAGCAGGGCTGTCGACAAGGCGATTTGACACGCGCACATCTTTAGCCCGGTTACCTAACACGCCTTTGAGTTTTTCTACCACAGGCTTGAAGGTTTCTTCTGCTTTTTTGGCTTCTTCTTTTTCGGCTTCATCGGTCAAATCACCCAAGTCTACCGCGCCTTTGGCGATGTTTTGTAGCGGTGTACCATCGTACTCAAACATAAAGTTCATTGCCCATTCATCAACGGGGTTGGTCATTAAGATGACTTCAATGCCTTTTTTCTTGAACACTTCAAGTTGCGGACTGGCTTTGGCGGCGGCAAGGTTTTCAGCTGTTAGATAATAAATCGCCTTTTGACCGTCTTTCATACGACCTTTATAGTCGTCAAAGCTTGTTACCACATTGTCATCAGTGGTAGTGGCATAGCGCAATAATTTGGCAATTTTATCCATATTGCTTTGGTCTTCACCCAAGCCTTCTTTTAAGACGTTACCAAATTCAGCATAAAACTGTTTGTATTTTTCTTGCTTTTCAGCTTCATCGCTATTGGCTAGGCTAGCTAGCACGGTCAATATACGGCGCGCGTTACCATCGCGGATAGATTTGACATCGCGAGACTCTTGCAGGATTTCACGGCTGACATTGAGCGGTAAATCAGCGGTATCAATCACCCCTTTGACAAAACGCAGATACATCGGCAATAACTGCTCGGCATCATCCATGATAAATACACGTTTGACGTACAGTTTTAGACCGTGTTTTTGCTCACGTTGGTACAGGTCAAACGGCGCTTTTTTAGGGATATATAGCAGCTGGGTATATTGTAGACGTCCTTCGACACGGTTGTGCGTCCAAGTTAGCGGCTCATCATAGTCATAGGTAAGATTTTTATAAAATTCTTTATACTCTTCGTCTTCAATTTCTGAAGGTGAGCGCGTCCATAGGGCATTGGCTTGGTTGATGGTTTCCCATTCGTCAGTGGTTATCATTTGACCTTGGGGCATCTCACCTTTGGCAGTTTCGCCCCCTGCTTCTGAATTAGCAGTTTTTTGCGCGTCAGTGAGTTCTTCTTCTTGCCAAACTTCTTTGCGCATTTGGATCGGCAAGCTGATATGGTCAGAGTATTTATTGACTAAAGATTTGATTTTGTGGCGGTCAAGGTATTCGCTGTGTTCATCGGTAACATGTAAAATCACTGTCGTGCCACGGGTAGGCTTTTCGATGGTTTCGGTGGTAAATTCACCGGTACCGTCTGAAACCCAGCGTACACCTTGGCTGGCAGGTTCACCTGCTTTACGAGATTCCACCGTGATGGTGTCCGCTACGATAAAACCTGAATAAAAACCCACCCCAAATTGACCAATCAGATTGCCGTCTTGTTTTTGTGCATCGGATAATTTTTCTAAGAAAGCTTTGGTGCCTGATTTGGCAATAGTACCCAAATGTTCTACGGCATCGGCTTCATTCATACCGATACCATTGTCGATAAAGCTGATGGTTTTGGCATCTTTATCAATATCAATGCGAATGCGTAGTTCACTGTCACCTTCATACAGCGCGTCGTTTTGATTGCCTTCAAAGCGCAACTTGTCACAGGCATCAGACGCATTTGACACCAACTCACGCACAAAGATATCCGCATTGGAGTAAAGCGAGTGGGTGACTAAATGTAATAGTTGCGCGACTTCCGCTTCAAAGCTATGTTTTTTTGGTTCAGGTTTGTTTTCATTTGACATAGTAAGTAACTCCTAAAAGTAAGAATAAAAATAAGAATAAAAATAATTAACCTAATTTATGGTGGTTCGTTGTCATAGTTAGGGTGAGTCTAAAACTATTTCAAGCACAAGCGGCACAATTTTTAATTTTTAAATAATGAAAAAATGATGCAAGCAGGGTTTAAATAACCAATAATTAAATGACCAATAAAAAGCCGAGCATACTTATACCCGGCTTTACTTGCTGTCTATCCGATACTATATCTCTGTTAAATCTTGGATTCACTAGCATTAAACAGTTGGGGTGAGCGTAACGCTTTGGGCAAGCTAAAGGTCACGTTTTCCAAAATACCTGATAATTCTTCAGGTTTTTCGCCGCCCCAGGATTGTAAGGTATCTAACACTTCTTGAATCAATACTTCAGGCGCCGACGCACCCGCAGTCACACCCACCGTATCCACGCCTGCAAACCAGTCTTTTTGCATTTCGCCTGCGTTATCAATCAAATGCGCTTTGGCACCCAAGCGCTCCGCGAGTTCACGCAAGCGGTTGGAGTTGGATGAGTTGGGTGAGCCCACCACTAACACCACTTGACAACGCGCCGCAAGCTCCTTGACCGCATCTTGACGGTTTTGGGTGGCATAACAAATGTCATCTTTACGCGGCGCATGGATTTTGGGGAATTTATTTTTTAGCGCATCAATCACTTCTGCGGTGTCATCCATCGATAGGGTGGTTTGGGTGACAAATGCCAAATCAGTATCAGTCGGTAGGTCAAGATTGGCAACATCCACCACATCTTCAATTAAGTGAATACGTCCACCGTATTGTGGATCAAAGCGCCCCATCGTGCCTTCTACCTCTGGATGACCGGCATGACCAATCAATACCGCATCTACGCCTGTTTTGGCAAATTTATTGACTTCGATATGGACTTTGGTAACCAGTGGACAAGTGGCATCAAACACCGTCAAATCACGGCGTTCGGCTTCATCTTCCACGGCTTTGGAGACGCCATGCGCTGAAAAAATCACAATCGCCCCATCCGGCACTTCATCCAACTCTTCGACAAATACCGCACCGCGATTGGCCAGGTCTTCCACCACAAACTTGTTGTGTACTACTTCATGGCGCACATAAATAGGCGGTTCAAAGCGCTCAAGGCAGACATTGACGATTTCGATGGCTCTATCGACCCCAGCACAAAAACCACGGGGATTGGCGAGTAAAATTTTCATAACGCAGTTCTTCAGTCATTGATGATTCATGTGGCTAGTTTACCATGAGTTCATACACGCAAAATATGTTAAACGTAAAAAATCAACGAATCGGTATTCAAGGGCTAAATTACGCAGAAATTGTTAGCAAAAATTGCTAAAATAGCCGATTCAAAAATGGCTACTACTCACTTCATCAAACCCCTAAGGATATGTCATGACCAAAGGCTCATTATTTATCATCACCGCAGCAAGCGGTACTGGCAAAACATCGCTGGTCAAACAGCTGATTGCAACGACCAATGACTTGGCGGTTAGTATCTCGCATTCGACTCGCAAGCCACGTCCTGGTGAGATTGATGGGCAGCATTATCATTTTGTCAGCCGTGAGATATTTGCTGATATGATTAAACAAGGTGAGTTTTTGGAGCATGCCGAAGTGTTTGAAAACTACTATGGCACCGCCCAGTCCACAGTGGAATTTATGCTGAGCAATGGTTTAGATGTCATCTTAGAAATCGACTGGCAGGGCGCGCTGCAAGTGCAAAAATTGCGTCCCGATGCCACGACCATTTTTATCCTACCGCCGGACCGCCAATCGCTGCGCCAACGGCTTTCCAATCGCGGACAAGACAGTCAAGAGGTGATTGAAAAACGTCTGGCCGGTTCGGTCAATGAAATGTCGCAATACGTGAATTTTGATTATGTGGTGATTAATGACAATTTTGACGTGGCATTAGCGGAGTTAAAATCAATCATCATCGCCAATCGTTTGACTCTCGCTAAACAGCAAGAGCGTCATGCTGGCCGTATTGAGCAGCTATTGTCTGAATAAATCATCAATAGCCTATAAATAATTGAATAAGCGCAACGAGCTAATAAAACGCACTAAAAATCTGCTGTCTTAGCCACCCATACAGCGGGTCAACCTGTTGCTGTTGGTGCCAATAGCCGTGTAACTCGATATGAGTCAACTCAATTGGCAAATCCAAAATCTGCCAGCCTTGGTCGGGTGGCAAAAATGTGGTGGCTAATTGGCGCGGCAAGGTGAGCAATAGTTTGTCTTGTTTTAGCAATTGAAAAGCAGTGGCATAATGTTGGCAACGGATTTTACTCTGCCGCTGCCAACCTGCTTTGGACAATAAACTATCTTCAATCGACAGACCTAGCCGCCGGGATGACACAGTAATATGTTGACTGGCAAAATACTGGGCTTGGGTGATAGTCGGTTCATTCGCCAATTCAGCCGTAAAATTTGGCGCATACAGTACTAGCACAAACTCATCTCGCAACAACGGTTGATGCACAATCTCACTATCCACCACCCGCGCCACATCAATGGCAAAATCCAGCTGTCCAACTTTTAGTTCATGCGCAAGCGCCGAGCGATTGAGCCGACTACTAGTGATTTGACAATTGGGCAAAACTTGATGAATTTGGCTGACCAATTTGTTAAACACAATCAATTCAATTTCATCATGCATGGCAATCGTCAATGTAGCAAAGCTCTGCTGCGCCAGCTCGCCAAGTTTGCTGTCGCTTAATAAATGGTTAGTTTGAAATATTTGTTCAAGATTTTCAAAGCTTTGTTTGACGGTGGGATAAATCCGTTTGGCATAGAGCGTGGGGTGCAGCTCTCCTTTTTCCCGATAAAAAAGTTCGTCCCCGAGCGCCTGACGAAGACGACCTAACGCATGGCTAATGGCAGATTGGCTCAAATGCAAAGCTTCTGCAGTATGAGTAAGATTTTTAAGCTCAAAAATATAAATAAATAGCCTAAGCAAATTTAAATCAAGCTGCTTTAACGGGTTTTTATGCAACATTTGGATAACACCAGACATACCTCAGTTGTATGAATTTTATTTATAGTATTCTACTAATTAAAATCATTTTATTCATGATAATAAATCCGTTAAGCTGATTCAATGATTGTTTTAGCCAAATAAGGACAACGCCCAATGGAATTCCAACTTAGCGATAAAGCAAAAGACTACATCGCCCGTACCAAAGCTTTTATTGAAACCGAAATCGAACCGATTGAAGCAGAATTTTGGCAAGCCGCGCATAAGCTTAATCCCACAGGCGATTGGACGACTTGGCAATGGCCTGCCAAACTTGAAGAATTAAAAACCAAAGCCCGTGCGCAAAATTTATGGAATATGTTTTTGCCAGACCAGCAACTCGGTCAAGGATTAAGCGTGCAAGAATATGCCCATATTGCTGAGTTGTCTGGCAGAAGCCTCATTGCACCCCATGTCTTTAATTGTAATGCGCCAGATAGTGGCAATATGGAATTGATTTGGCGCTACGGTAACGATGCCCAAAAACAGCAATGGTTAACGCCGTTATTGGCAGGCGAGATTCGCTCCGTGTTTGGCATGACAGAGCCTGCAGTAGCCAGTAGTGATGCCACCAATATGCAAGCCACGGCGATTGTCGAAGGCGATGAAATTGTGCTCAACGGTCGCAAATGGTGGTCATCAGGTTTGGGCGATCCAAACGCTAAACTTATTATTTTTATGGCACACACCCCAGACGAGAGCAAAGATCGCCACCATCAGCACACCATGGTGTTGGTGCCAATTGATACCCAAGGCGTCAAGATTGAACGCATGCTCAAAGTGTTTAACGATTATGATGCACCGCATGGACATGGCGAAATGCGTTTTGACAACGTGCGTGTGCCGCTTAGCAATGTCATCGGCGGGGCAGGCGAGGGATTTGCGATTGCCCAAGGGCGCTTAGGGCCGGGTCGGATTCACCACTGTATGCGTTGTATTGGTGCTGCAGAAAAATCGCTGGAGCTTGCCATCGATCGCGGGCTAAGCCGTAGCGCATTTGGCAAATCGCTGCTTGATTTAGGGGGCAACCGTGAACGTATCGCTGACGCCCGTGTCAAAATTGACCAAGCGCGTCTGTTAACCCTGTATGCTGCCTATAAAATGGATAAACTCGGTACCAAAGCGGCGTTGACCGAAATCTCAGCGATTAAAGTGGTCGCCCCAACGGTATTACAAGAAGTCGTCGATATGGCGATTCAGCTGCATGGGGGGATGGGTGTGAGCCAAGATACGCTGTTGCCGATGTTTTTTAATCAAGCCCGTAGCCTACGCCTTGCCGATGGACCTGATGAAGTGCATAAAGGCATGATTGCCAAACTGGAAGTGAAAAAACGCCAACAAGCGACGACCAAATAACTACTAGATAACTAGCAAATAACTAATAGCTAGCTAACAAAAAAGGCGTAATGTCAGGTTACGTCATTTTGCTATTTGACCTAGTTAAAAATACAAGTTAAAAAACAAGATAAAAAACAAGGATGAAACTATGCTTGATACTGCGAACCCAGTACGCAAAGGCGAAGAGATTGACAGCAACGCGGTCACCGAGTATTTAATGAGCCAAGGCATCGCTTTGCAAGGTCAGCCAGAAGTCACCCAGTTTTCAGGGGGCGCATCCAACTGGACATACCGCCTAAAATATGCCAACCGTGATTTGATTTTACGCCGCCCACCCAAAGGTACCAAAGCCAAATCCGCCCATGATATGGCGCGTGAGTACAAAGTCCAAAAAGCGCTGCAATCACAATACCCACGCGTCCCCAATATGGTCGCCCTGTGTACCGATGACCGCGTGATTGGTTGCGATTTTTATGTCATGGATCGCATCGAGGGCATTATTCCCCGCGCCAATTTGCCAAAAGCGTTGACGTTAAGCGAACAGCAAGTCAGCGAGCTGTGCCGGCAGGTGGTCGATGCGTTGATTGATTTGCACAAGGTCGATTATACCCAAAACCCTGATTTGGTCGCACTTGGCAAAGGCGAAGGCTACTGCGAGCGTCAAGTCATGGGCTGGGATAAACGCTATGAGCAAGCCCGCACGCCTGATGTGCCTGATTTCGCCGATGTGCGTCAGTGGTTAAAAGACAACACCCCAAAAGATGTCAAAACTAGCGTGATTCATAATGACTGGCGTTTTGACAATGTGATTTTAGACCCAAACAATCCAACCAACATCATTGGCGTGCTCGACTGGGAAATGGCAACGATAGGCGATCCCTTAATGGATTTGGGCTGTGCGTTAGCTTACTGGATTCAAGCCGATGACAATGCGGTGATGAAAGCTACGCGCCGTCAGCCGACCAATCTACCAGGCATGATGACCCGTGCCGAAGTGGTCGAATATTACCTAAAAAAAACAGGCTTGAAAGTGGACAACTGGCGCTTTTACGAAGTGTTTGGTGTGTTTCGTTTGGCAGCGATTGCGCAGCAGATTTATTACCGTTATTATCATCAGCAGACGGATAATCCGGCGTTCAAAGATTTTGGCGTGATTGTCAATGCCTTGCACGAGCGCTGCGTCGAACTCATCAAAAAAAATAACAATAAATCATAGGGGCTTTCATGAAACTCATCAGCCTTGTCCGTCATGGGCAAGCGTCATTTGGCGCAGACAATTATGACCAACTGTCCCCAAAAGGTATCGCTCAGACCCAATGGCTTGGTGATAGTTTTCGCCAGTCAGGTCGGCAAGTGCACGCGCTGATGTCAGGCAGCATGGCGCGGCAAAAGGACAGTCTCAAACATTTTTTAAGCCATTATTATGTCACCCGTGAAGGTATCGAACTGACCGAAATCACCCACCATGTGCAAAACATAGCAAATCCCAGTTTGACCATGCCGCTATTGTTGGGTGAAGATAGCAGTTTTAATGAGTTTAATCATGAGCAAATTCTTTATAAAGCTGGATTGCCATTTGCGGATAAAGCCAGTTTTATGGCGTATTTGTCCAGTCAAACACACCCTGAAATTAGCTTTACTGATATTTTTACCCAAGCCATGAGCCGTTGGCAAAGCGGTCAGTACGACAGCGATTATGATGAAAGTTGGCAACACTTTTTGCAGCGCACTTGGAACGGTTTTGAGCGTTTGATGGCGCAAACTGGCGAGCATGAACATGCGATGGTATTTACCTCAGGTGGCGTGATTGCCAGTATCATGCAGCAAGTGATGAAACTATCAGATGTCCAAGCTTTTGATTTGAATTGGCATATCGCCAACGCCAGTGTTCACCAATTTCGCGTGAGTGAGCAAGGTGTTTTTTTACAGACCTTTAATGAGTTTAGCTATCTGTACCAACAAGGTGAGCAGATGGTGACTTGGCGCTAAGGTTTAACTTATCAGTTTAACGTTTAAAAAAATTTAATAAATAATTAAGGAAGAAATAATGCAAACACTACCGGAATTACTGCAGCAAGTTCAAACCACAATGACGCCCCCGAACACTGACTTATCGCCTTTTATAGATAACCACGTGGGTAAGGGTAAAACCATTTTGATTACTGGCGCAAGCTCGGGGCTGGGGGCAGGCATGGCGACCCATTTTGCTCGCATGGGCTATAACCTGGCAATTTGTGCGCGCCGCACCGAACGCCTAGAACAACTCAAAGCCAACCTATTAGCCGATAGTCCGACGATTAAAGTCAGTGTCAAGGCACTCGATGTGACTGATTATGCGCAGGTTTTTAAAGTGTTTCATGAATTTGCCCAAGAGTTTGGCAAGCTTGATCGTATCATCATCAATGCAGGGGTCGGTGAGGGTCGCCGCATTGGCAAGGGTAATTTTGAAATTAATCGCAAAACTGCCGAAATCAATTTTATCTCAGGTCTTGCCCAGTGTGAAGCGGCGATGGAAATTTTTCGCGCCCAAAATAGCGGTCATTTGGTGGTTATCTCAAGCATGTCGGCGTTCCGTGGTCTGCCAAAACACATGTCAGTGTACGCAGCAAGTAAATCAGCGATTGCCCAGCTTGCTGAAGGGATTCGCGCCGATATGCTGCTCTCTGCGTTACCGATTAAAGTGTCAACGATATATCCAGGGTATATACGCACTGAGATTAATGAAGGCGCTAAACCGTTACCCTTTGAAGTGAGTGAAGAAATCGGCACCAAAGCATTGGCAATCGCGATTGAAGGCGAGCCTGATGAAGCATGTGTCCCTGAACAACCGTGGTCACTGATGAGTGATTGGATGAAAAACGCCCCACTGACATGGGTCAATGGTTTGGCATAAACCAAAAAGTCGTAAAAAACCCAAATGAGACTTTGCGCTGATTTGGGTTTTTTATTGTCTTCACATTGGGTGTCTTGATATAGGGCGTCCTAATATAGAGTATCTTAATATAGTGCATTGCCAGCCTGTATATTTGCTTTTGGCGACAGATTTGACATCACCGAGTAGAAGGCTATTATACAAAATAACGCGTGTAAAGGGTTAACCAGTATAAAGGGCTAAAGGGTGTCAGTCATCGTTAACCCTATCGCCATCCTTGTTTATCTTGTGTATTTAACGCCTATAATGATATTTGCAGTAGGCTAAACAAGGGTCGTAATGATAAAATCAGCGACTCTTTGATGAATTTTCTTTATTGTTACGATAACTGAGTGGTATAGGCAACCAAACGATGAAAAAACTTGAAAACGCGCTACAAAAAATTGATAAATACGGTCAGTTTGTGATGAAAAAACTGGTCAATCGACGCTCATTAGCAGAGCTACAAGGTATCGGTCAAGGCAAAACCGTATTGATTACCGGTGCCAGCTCAGGGATTGGCGCGATGATGGCACGCCGATTTGCTTATCTAGGCTATGATTTGGCAATTTGCGCCAGACGAGAAGAGCGATTAACTGCGTTAAAGCAAGACATTGAAAGCAAGTACCCTGTCAAAGTCTCTGTCAAAACTTTGGATGTGACCGATTATAATCAGATTTTTACGGTATTTGATAGCTTTGTGAGTGACTGCAAAACCCGAGGGAAAACGATTGATAAAATTATCGTCAATGCAGGGGTGGGTGATAGCCGCGTCATTGGTCATGGACGCTTTGAGACCAATCGCCATACCGCGGAAGTCAATTTTATCGCAGCGATTGCCCAGTGTGAGGCGGCGATGAAGATTTTTCGTCAGCAAAATAGCGGTCAGTTGGTGGTCATCTCAAGTATGTCAGCGGTGCGCGGTTTGCCCCGTCATCTTACCACTTATGCGGCTGCCAAAGCGGGACTGGCAAATTTAGCCGAAGGCATTCGCGCTGATATGATGCAGGAAAAACGTCCGATTACTGTCACCACGATTTATCCCGGTTATATCCGTACCGAGCTTAATATCGGTGCCAAGTATTTGCCGTTTGAAAGTACAGAAGAAGAGGGCGTCGAGGCGATTGTCGAAGCGATTGAAGCCAAAGTGAATGAAGCCTTTGTTCCGGCATGGCCTTGGCTGCCGATTGGGATTGGTATGAAAATATTGCCGCTCAGGGTGATGACTAAATTTTTATAAGCGCATGTTTAAAAAATTTTAAAGTCTCAGCATAATTAAAAACGCCTTGGCAGCTGATGGCTTGTCAAAGCGTTTTTGATATCGGTACCAGTCAACGTGCCGCCTAGTTGACTGGCTATTTGACCAATGGTATAAGTGCGCCATAGCCTGCCGCTTGCATGTCTGCCAAAGCGATAAATTGTAGCGCATCGCCATTGATGCAGTAGCGTAATCCGCCTTTATCCTTGGGACCATCATCAAACACATGCCCCAAATGTGAGTTGGCGATCCGCGAGCGCACTTCCGTTCGTGTCATGTTAAAACTGCTATCGGTTGAGGTGGTAATGACGTTTGCGCTAATGGGTTTGGTAAAACTCGGCCAGCCGCAACCCGAATCATATTTATCCGTAGATAAAAACAACGGCTCGCCACTGACGATATCCACATATAAACCTTTAGCAAACAAATGGTCGTATTGATGGCTAAAGGCGCGCTCTGTAGCTGCGTTTTGGGTGACGTCATACTGCGCTTGGGTCAACCGACTTTTTACATTTTTATCGTAGTTTTGATAGCGGGTAGGATTGAGCGCCTCGGTGACTGTCGTGGCAGGCGCTAAGGCTTTGATAACGGGGATTTTTTGATTGGCAAGGCTAATATCAATATGGCAGTAGCCATTGGGATTTTTGCTCAGATAATCTTGGTGATAATTTTCTGCGTCATAAAAATTCGCCAAGGGTTTATTTTCTACCACAATTTTTTGCGGATATTTTTTTGCCAAATCGGCAAGGGTTTTATCAATGATTGGCTTATCATTGGCATCGGTATAATAAATGCCGGTGCGGTATTGCGCCCCGCGGTCATTGCCTTGTTTGTTGATACTGGTCGGATCAATCACTCGCACGTAGTACGCCAAGAGGGTTGCAAGATTGGTTTTATCGATATCATAGATAACTTTGACGGTTTCTGCGTGTCCTGAGCCTGCTATCACCTGCTCATAGCTCGGGTTCGCGCTATTGCCATTGGCATAACCTGATATCACATCAACCACGCCATCCACGCGCTCCATATAGGCCTCTAGCCCCCAAAAACAGCCCCCCGCCAGATAGATAGTATGCGTGCGAATCGGGGTTTTACCATCTGCTTGATAATACACACCGTTATGGTTAATCGGAGCTAAGGCTTTGATGCTAGCGGCTTGCTTGCTAGCTTGGTTATTAGCCTGCTCATCAGCTTGGTCAGACTGGCTAGGCGGATTTTTTGCTTCATTCATGGCTTTGAGTTCTGCAAAGTCGTTGCTGGCATTGTCTGATAAGGCTTGGATTTGTGTTGGGGTAAGATTGCCTTTGACCAGTTTTAATAAATTACCTTGTTTATCCAAAATCGCAAAACTCGGATAGACTTGCACGCCAAATTGTTTAATCAGCTTGCCATTGTTATCCATAAGCACCGGTAGGTTAGCATAGTCTTTGGCAAGCACTGTGTACCAAGTTTGAAAATCTTGGGGGGATTTTTCACTCAAATGACCTGGACTGACCACGCTGATGACATTCATATTGGGATACTGCTTTGCCCATGCGTCGCTTTCTTGGAGCGTTGCCAAACACAGCGGGCACCAGCTTGCCCAAAACTTCACCACAGTTGGCTTGTTGGGGTCAATCACATGACGACCCATTTTGCCTAATTTTGGGTTGATTTGGCTCAAACCTTGTAAGGTTGCTAACGTATCAGTCGGCAATACATCCGCTTTGCTAGCAGCACGCGCAGAGCCAGCGTTTTCTTTGGCATTCATTTTTTGACAACCCAGCAACAGCAGGCTGCTGATTAATAGGGTAATGGTTAAATTCTTAGCACTTTGAGGAAAATTGACCATGGTACATTTCTCATCTATTTGTAAAGCGTCAAAGATAGCTGTGAGTTGGCACTCAAATAAATTTTTAATTACAAACATAAAGTGAGCCTTTATCTGATTGTAACTGAATCAGCAAATAAGCACACTTTAAAGTTTTAAAAATTAACATTAAAAAAATTATGCCATCATCCATAGGGTTTAAGGAGAAAACTTCTAGTGTATCGATGGTTATCCTAGCATTGACTAGCCATTGATTTACTTTTGACATGTTAATTCGGTCAAAGTTCGCTCAAAGTGCGGCTGCTTCATGCTAAAATCTTGTTTTATGGTTCGTCAAAAGTTTGTCCATGCATCAAGCCATCAAGAACGTCGCAAAAGCCCCCATGATTGCTCGCTATACCTGGTTAGCTATTATGGTCGCCGCCATGATTTGTGCCGACCAATGGGGCGTTGCCAAACAGCAAATCAATCATCTGCTCACGATTACCATTATGTATGGGGTCAGCGTTGAGCTGATTAAACGCCTATTGGCTATTCGACAATTTAACCCCCAACACTCTTGGGTCACATTGGCGGGATTTATCGGGGATTTACTGGCGTGGTCAGCCTTTATTTATTATTCAGGTGGGGCAGCCAATCCGTTGATTACTTTGTTTTTAACGGTGATTGCCGTGGCGTCTATGGTGATGCGCACCGTGCACATCATCGGCTTGTCGATGCTGTCAGTTGGGCTGTACACGCTGTTATGGTATTGTTATGTGCCGCTGACCCTGAGCCACCATGATCATGCAGTGGGTCAAAAACTCCATTTACTGGGTATGTTTGGGGTTTTTATTTTTGCCGCCATCATGTTAACTGCCTTAACGGTTTATTTTAAACAAGCGATGAGCCGCAGTTATCAGGCACTTGAGCAAGCGCAGCAAGCCATTCACCAACAACGTCGGTTGCTTGCCATCAGTAGTCTTGCTGCCAATATCGCCCATGAGATGAGCACACCGATTGCGTCGATGCAATTACTAAGCGATGACATTGCCCAGCAATTAGATGAAGACGATGAATTATTGGATGACATAAAACTGTTACAGTCACAAATCGACGTCTGCCGCCAATCGCTGCACAAGCTCAAATCCCATATCCAATCCAATGCGCTGCCGCCAGCGCAATCTGAGCCATTGGCATGGGTAACGTCATCAAATTTACAAACGCTACTCCCCAAAGTCGTCAATGATTGGCGATTTATCAACCCCCATGTTGAAGTAGCACTCAATGTACCACCACAACCGATCGCTGTCCCCTTGAGTGAAGAACAGCTGTATTCTATTGTGATGAATATGCTCAATAATGCCATGCAGGCACAAGCCACAAGGCTTGCTATTAGCGTACAGCTTGCTCAAAACGTGATGATTATAATTGAAGACAACGGCCAGGGTATCGACAGTAGCATGGTACAGCGTATTCAACACCAAACCGCCATCGAATCTGATCATGGCTTAGGGCTTGGCTTGACGATTGCCAAAACGGTTATAGAATATGTTGGCGGACACCTTGAAATGACCAATAAGCAAAATTCACCCATGCAAAAAAGGTTAAATGATTCAGGCACGTGCGTAAAGATAACGTTACCAGTAATTCATGCGCCCGCCAGTTTGTTTTAGGAGACTAGGTTGCAACACCCACCCCTGTTAGCAGAGACATGGCTTATCATTGATGATGATGAGGTGTTTTGCCGTATTTTAAAAAAGTCGTTGGAAAAGCAGGGCAATCAGGTATTGACTGCCAGCAATGCCGATAGCGCGCTACAACTGGCAAAGAAGCAGTTACCCAAGTTTATTATATTGGATCTCAACATCGGTGATGACAACGGCATTCATCTGATTAAGCCATTACTCGCTATTATGCCCAACGCCAAAATTCTAATGCTTACTGGCTATGCCAGCATTGCTACCGCTGTCAGTGCTGTCAAAATGGGCGCGTATCATTATTTGCCTAAGCCTTGTAGTCTGGATGAAATCTATAAAGTATTGGACATCGTAGTAGCCCCTACAAAGTCACTAAGTAGTGCCACAGATGAACGTTTGTCACTTGAACATCACGAATGGGAATACATCCACCAAGTATTAGATGAATGCCAAGGCAATATCAGTGAAGCCGCGAGGGTACTAAAAATGCACCGCCGCACACTACAGCGTAAACTACAAAAAAAACGTAAAGTGGATGCGCAATAAGCTTTTTTAACCGCACACAGCAGCCCACAAATTGTCAGCCGAGTCAGCCAAATAATTGGGTAAGCAAAATACACAAAAAAAGCGCTTATAATAAAATAAGCGCTTTTTTGATATCTATTTTTTTGGTGTCTAGGCAAATGGTTAATCAATCAATGCAGCGTTATTCACGCAGTCACGTTATCAGACCATTTACGATAGTAGGCTTAGCTAACCTTAGATAGCAATGATATTGCTAGCTTGGTCGCCTTTTTGACCTTGGGTCACAACGAAAGATACGCGTTGACCTTCGCTCAATGTTTTGAAACCTGAGCTTGCGATTTGGCTATAATGTGCGAAAACGTCTTTGCCGCCATTGTCTTGTTCGATAAAGCCAAAGCCTTTTGATTCGTTAAACCATTTTACGGTGCCGTTTACAGTATTTGACATAGGATTGTCCTTGATTAGATAGATTTTAAAAGTGGTCATCTGACCCTAAAGCTGGAACTAAGCCACAACACGATTCTATTCAGTATGAAAGAATTGCGGCAGTTTTGATACACGATTGACTTAAAATCTAGGACACAAGCGTAATGGAAACGAACTTAGAATAGACTTAATGTAATGCGATTGAAACTTCTGACTGCTTTCTAGCTGTCGTCCAGTATATAGTAATACCGGCAGATAGCAAGGAATATCACAATAGTTTTGTAAGTGAACTGTGTTAAACCCAATTTTTATACCTTTATTTAAGCCAAAGGCTGATTTTGATTTGAGCCAAAGGCTGGTTTTCATTTAAGCTGAAGGCTGATTCTCTAAGCGCCTTAAAAAATGGGCAAACCCTTCCTCAGCGCGGGCGTCAAGGCGACTGCTAGTCACCACGCGTACCAAATTACTCCAAATAATGGGTAAATTGGCTTGCTCAAATTTTTTCACCAAACCAACATCTTCATGGCAAGTTAGTTCATCAAAACCACCCACCGCCAAATAATCTTGACTGGCAAAGCTCAAATTTGCCCCATGAATATGGCGATGATTCATACAATCTTGATAATGGGCGAGGTATTGCTGTTTGGTACGCTCTGACAACGCATCCCAACAATCGATACTCACTACGCCACATATCATAGCTGTGGGCATAGTTGTATATTTGGCTTCCAAGTGTTTGATTTGCGCCATTAACCAATCAGCTTCCACCATACTATCGGCATCGGTGCAAGCAATCCAATCAGCCCCCTGTTCAATCAAGTAGCGCACGCCCAAATCCCTAACTTTACCCACACAGCGAAACTCACAGCGAAGCCAGTCTACGTGGGCGTTTTGTACTTTTGATAAGGTAGCATCATCACAGCTATCTAGCACGACCACCGTTTGTACCGCTATGTCGCTTGATAGCTGAGCAATCGCCTGTTTAATCGCATTCAAACACGCGCTGATGCTATCGGCTTCATTATGAGCAGGGATGACTATGCCGATTTTTTGGGGTCGCCGCTGTGAGGCTGGAGTATTTGCCATGATGCTTTTCTCAGTTATTCCACTAGATTTTCTTGCTTGGCAACGCTTTGGTGATTGGCTTGCCAAATGGTCAACAAAAAATCTTGGTCAATCACATGACTTTGCTGACGGTAGTGAAGCTGTTGTTGCAAACTGTCGTGGACTGTTTCGCCTGTCAGTTGAAACCCGTCAATCGGATAGCGCCAATGACAGGCTAAAATCACGCCATTGTCGGTTAATGCGGTGTTGAGCCAAGCGATGACTTCGGTCAGTGCATCAGGCGCCAAGTAGTATAAAATCTCACTGACTACAATCAAATCAAATCGCTCACTGGGCAAATCCTGCGGTATCAAGCCTTGCATCACCTGCACATGCGCCTTTTTTTGCAGACGCTCACTGGCAAGTTTGACTGCCTCAAGTTGCCCATCCACACACCTCAAATAATCGCAGCGCTGGGCTAACTGCTCACTAAATACACCATTGCTACAGCCCAGTTCAATCGCCTTGGCAAAATGCGGATAGGGCAATAATGACAAGCAAATCGCGCGTTTTCGCACTTCATACCAGCGTTTTTCATATTGCCAAGGGTCGCTACTATCGGCATAAATTTGGGCAAAATACGCTGACACATCAGTCATGAAGATATACCTCAAACGGTTGGCTAAGCCTAGTTAATGTGGTGTCGGACAAAATAGGCGCTGTTCCTGTTGTTGGGTCAGCATAGATTTGACTGCTAAAACAGCGCATGGCATAACTTTTTCGCTGCGCCTGCAATTCGCTTAAATCAAATCGCCATGCCTTGCGCCAAGGAATACGGCTATCGCCAGGCTTTGCCCAATGCCATGCCCAAATAAGCACTTGATAGCAGGTCAAATTTAAGCGACTTTTAAATTCATGGGCAAAACGCTGTACCACTTGCCCAGTGCCCTCATGGTCGGGATGACCATCGTACGCAAATGTGGTGATTAAAATATCAGCGGGCTGAATCAGCGATGTTAACTTATCAAAAAAATCCACTTGTCGCCCGAAAACTTCGCCATCAGGAAAATTCAAGCTCGTCATCGACACATTGGGCAAATCCAAACTGCTATCTAGCGTTTCAAGCGCAAGCTGGCTTTCAAGTGCTCGGATTTTTGCCAGTTTGTCGGTCGGATACAGCGGTGAGCTAGGGTGGCTTTTCTCGCCGTGGGTGACACTAACAATCAATATTTGATTGCCTTGAGCCACCAACGCTTGCAGCAGCCCACCACAGCCCAAAATCTCATCATCTGGGTGCGGCGCAAAAATACACACACGCCGATGTTTGGGAAAATGGGTCAATATATCCAGTCTGGTGAGACTGTCTAACCCTTGCCAAGCTTGCCAGTCTTGTGCAGATGTGCCGTTGCCAGCAATTAAACGGTCACCCACAATCGGATGCAGTGGGGCGTGCTTAGAATCTACAGTTGCCATACTCCCCCTTGTGAATCGCCTAACTGTTCGGCAGTCAATTTGCCAATCGCTTCACTGTCAAATGCGCCATGGGTTTGACGGATAAATACCGATAAATCTGCCGCTAGCCGTGCAAAATGGGCATTTTTGCAATAAGGCGTTGCGCCCAAAGCTTTACCAACTTTTTCAAGCACTAGCATGGCGGTAGTCTCAACTTGCGCTCTTAAGATACGGATGGGGAGTGCATGACTTTGGCTAGGCTCACTGTCGATTAATTGCGCAACCTGATGAAAGTACGCTTGGGTGACACTGAGTGCTTGCGACACTTCGCCAAGATAAAGCGCTTTAAAGGCTTGGGGTTTTTGCTGATAATTATCCAATAAAAACTGTGCCAACTGCGCTGCCGCGCCATACCAACAAGCCGCTACCCCTGCTGCACCCTGCCAAAATCCTGGGCGGTCGAGATAAGGGCTGCTACCTTTGGCAATCGCATTTGATATGACTGGGGTGGCATTAGCGCCTTTTAGATGGAGCGTGGCTGTCGCCGTGTAGGGCATACCAACCGCATACCAGCCGCTGTCATCAATGGTCACTTGCGGTTGGTTCATGGCGACCATCAGTAATTGGGCGTTATTTTGGGCATCTCGGAAACTAACCAAGCCATGATCGACAAAGGTCGCACCCGAACACCACAGTTTTTGACCCGTGCATGTTTCGCCATCAAAACGCAGTGGGTCATTACCGCCTTCTGCTGCCCATACGGCCCATAGGCCTTCAGCGATATCGTCCACGCCCAATTCTGCCAAAATCGCCAATGCATCAAGATGCGACTCAAAAAATTTGACCAAGTTCAAATCACAAGCGGCAACCTGTGCCAATACTTGCCAGCGCTGTAAAGTATTACCGTTTGCGGGCAAGGCAATTTGAGTGGACAAAAGCACCAACTGCGACAAAGTTTGCTTTAATTGTGTGACATACTCGGCATCACTTAGTTTAGGTGATGTATCAACCGTTCTGCGAAAGTCTTGCAAAATAGCGGTGATTAATTTACTCAAGTCCGATTGGTGGTAGTCGGTAGGTAAAGCATGATCCAACACTGGTGTCATTTTGAATTTCTCATTGGCTGTTTTATTATCTGTTTTATGGTCTGTTACATTGTTTATTTTATTGTCTCTTTCATTGAGTTATGGAGTTTTATCCATGTGGGTTAAATCTGCCAAAAAATGCGCTCGCCACGTGTCAATATCGGTCTCATAGATGCCATTTAGTAGCGATTGGTGACGTTGTTCCCGTTGTTGTTTGGTCATGGTCAATGCTTGGTATAAGCCCTCTATCATGCTGTCGTTGTTCGTAGGGTCTACCAAGATAGCTTGCTGAAGTTGGTGCGCTGCCCCCGCATTTTTAGACAAAATCAAAATCCCTGCGTTTTGTTCATCCTGTGCGGCAATATATTCTTTTGCCACCAAATTCATGCCGTCTTTTAGCGAGTTAACCCAACAAATTTGGCATTGCCTAAATAAAGGCATTAAATTGTCATGACTGACGGGGTCTTCTTGATAGATAATCGGTTGCCAACTGGCAGTAGCAAATTGGCTATTAATTTGCTCAACGAGGGTGTGCACTTGTTGTCGTAACTGTTGATAAGTCTGAATATCAAGACGGGACGGGCAAGCAATTTGATAGAGCTGAATCCGTTCAAGATATTGCGGATAACGCTGCAAAAAGGCGGCAAAAGCTTGTAAGCGTTCGGGAATGCCTTTGGTGTAATCCAGTCGTTCCACCGCTAAAATTGTGGTGATGGTTGAACTGAGATTTTTTAATACAGCTTGGTCAGACAGCGGTTGACTGGCAAGCTTATGAATATAGACAGGATTGATACCAATCGGATAGGCTTGTATTAAGGTGGTATGATTGCCATGGGTAATCAGTGTACGCCCATTTGTTTGAGTAATCTGGATGGCGTGGGAGAGTAGCTGCTCAATCACCGCGACACAATTTTGAGCGTCTTGTTGGGTTTGTAATCCAACCACATCATAATCGAGTAATTGATGGATTAAAGTTTGACCATAAGTCAAAAAATCCCACACCCATAACTGGGGAAACGGAATATGCAAAAAAAAGCCAATGCGCTGTTTCATGCCTAAGTCTCGG
This sequence comes from Moraxella sp. CTOTU48841, assembly GCF_032061225.1. Lineage (NCBI taxonomy): Bacteria > Pseudomonadati > Pseudomonadota > Gammaproteobacteria > Moraxellales > Moraxellaceae > Moraxella > Moraxella sp. CTOTU48841. The sequence continues at coordinate 403,404 of NZ_DAMBFQ010000001.1, read as the reverse complement.
CAATGCCTTGCTACCGCAAAAAAATGATAATCTTGTATCCAAATCATATCGTCAGGCTGCGCAATTTGCTGTAGCTGTTTGGCAAACATACGATTGACAGCTTGATAAACGCTAAAATCTTCACTACTTGATACAATCAAATCCGTGCGGTCATGCATCCCCGCCCAAAGTCGATTATTGGCGTAACCACAATAATATTTTTCATATTGCATGGGTGAAAAAGCCGTCGTGACATAGGTGACTTTATCATGCTGCTCAGTCGCAAATTGATTGACGGTATCAGGCATATCGCTGATATTTGTCACTACTTGACCGTTCCAACCGACCCAAATACCGCCATCTTTGGCGAGGGCTTCTTGAAGCGCTACTGCCAGCCCCCCTGCCACAGCTTTAGGTGACTGTTTATTAGGTAAATTAACCCGATTCGATAACACAATCAACTTTGACATAGGGTCAATAATCCTTGAAGTAACGCGGTAACCGCTGAGACATCGCTCACATAATAATGGGCATGGGTAGGTTCATAACCGACTTTGACACCAATTCCTTTGATATCACTACCTTTCTTATTTGATGTATCACCATAACTTTGTACAGCAATAAATCCTGCTTCATCGGTCACATCATCACCGATAAATATTGGACGGCAATGAGGGTGATAGTGGTTTAAAACATGGTTAATGGCACTGCCTTTATCGACCCCTTGCGGCAATAACTCATACACACATTTGCCCGCTTTAAGTTGCCAATCATTAAAATCATGCCCAATAGCTTGCATGATAGTTAAAGCGCTATCGGCAAGTTCGGGATGCTCACGAAAATGCAGTGCCACACCAAAAGGTTTTTGCTCAATTCGCCAGTGTGGACGATCACCAGTGGCGTTAATGACGCTTTGGTTAATTTGTTCTAGCTGCGCTAAATCGATGTCCACCAAAGAATAGCTATCGATTAGAGTATCGCATTGCAAACCATGACTACCAATCACCGGCAGTTTTAACGGCGTTGTCAAACGTCTAGCATCAGCAACTGATCGCCCTGTTACCAGCCAAATGGGTAGATGCTTTTGTAATTGCGCTAAAATTGCTAAATTATCATTGCTGATAAAACTTTGCTGGGGATCGGGGTGAAATTCACTAAGTGTCCCATCAATATCTAATAATAGCAACAAATCAGAAACCCCTTGCACAACTTTGGCTAAATTATTAGCTAAAAGTTGTGAGGGGCTAGTGATAGAATGATTAATCATGGTATAAAGGTGACTAACACTCATCTTATATTTTTATCATTTTATCATTCTAATTTAATTATGATTAATCCATGATGAGATTAAATTACGGCGTCAAAATCACTTTTCGACACTCTTCTTCACGTTTTTCAAAGATTTCATAACCTTTTGCCGCATCCGATAAATTCATACGATGGGTAATAATCGCTTCAGGCGATAAATCCCCATTTTCAATATGTTCAAGCAGTTGTGGTAAGTATTTATGTACATGAGTTTGACCCATTTTAAAGGTTAATCCTTTGTCAAAGGCATCACCCATCAAGAAACCATGAATCGGACCTGCATACACCCCAGGAATACTGACTGTACCACCACGGCGCACCGCTGCCATACACTGACGTAATGCTGCGCCACTTGAGCCTTCAAGCTTAAGCGTCGTTAATACGGTTTCAACCACGCTACCTTTTGATTCAAAACCAACAGCATCAATCACCGCATCGACACCACGATGCCCCGCAGTTTGCTCAATAATGGCTTCTGCGGCATCAACTTTATCAAAATTGACAGGAATCGCGCCATACGTATCTTGTGCGTATTGCAGGCGATAGTCATTGTGGTCAACGATAAATATTTGTGTAGCACCTAACATTTTGGCGCAGGCAGCTGATAGCAAGCCCACAGGTCCTGCACCATAGATAGCCAAAGTCGAACCTTTGGTGACATTGGCATTCGTCACCGCCTGCCAAGCCGTCGGCAAAATATCTGATAAGAACAACACTTTTTCGTCAGGCAATGAACCTGGGACTTTGAAAGGGCCAAAATTGGCTTTTGGGACACGCACATATTCTGCTTGTCCGCCAGGCACACCGCCGTATAAATGACTAAAACCGAACAACGCCGAAGGTGGCGGAATAAGCTTTTTGTTCATCGCCGCGCCTGGACCCTCGTTGGTGGTCTCACAGGCTGCCATCAAATCATTTTGACAAAAAAAGCAGCTACCACAGGCAATTACAAAGGGTATTACCACGCGATCGCCTTTTTTTACCGCTGTGACGTCAGCGCCCACTTCTTCGACAACTCCCATAAATTCATGACCAAAAATATCGCCTTCTTCGGTCGCAGGGATTTTGCCACGGTATAAATGTAAGTCCGAGCCACAAATGGCGGTAGCGGTAACTTTTAAGATAATATCATCTTTGGCTTGTAATTGTGGGTCGGGAACATTGTCGACTCGAACATCTTTGGCACCGTGGTAGGTTAATGCACGCATGGGTATTACTCCTAGTTATTGTTTTGCTGTTATTGTTTTTTGACTGTTATTTCACCAAATAAAGCAGCGCCACTGAACTAATATGTTATGGGGCGTTATCATTTGACGTTTTGCAGAGTAACATGCGCCATGCATGGTTGTTGTCTATTCATGTAGTAGATAGGTTAATGTAATGTAAGTAATCTTAAAATAAACCATTGGAAATATTATATAATTTTAATAATTGTCCATAAAATTTTAGTATCAATTTTTAGCTATGACTTAAACTTTAGTTCGCGTAATTTTTTTAAAGATAATGGTCAAGGCGGCTGATAAAAAACCAAGGTGCTACTACGCTACTAATTTGCTAATAAAGTAAATGCATATCAGCCAACAACAAAAACTCAGTCAGTAAAACTGATTAGCTATATCCCTTTGAAAGTTATACGATAAGCCAAAATTTGTTGGTTTATGAATTTATCTACATTTTTATTGTCAATTTTTAATAGGTAACACGATGAATTCTACAAGCTATTGATCCAAGTGGGGGTTGAAAACAAATCTACATCCCATCATCAAGAAAATAACCATTGACAATTAAAAAATTTTAAAGGTGGATATTGAAACGATTTATCAAAACACCATATCAATTTTAGTTCAAAGCTAATTAGTTAAAAGCTAAAAGGAAAAATAATAATGCAATTTGATAAATTTACTAACGCCTTACAAAATGCGGTTCAGCAGGCACAAACGCTCGCTGTCACTCGTGATCATACCGCGATTGAGCCGATTCATTTGTTGTCAGTGCTACTCAATGAACCGAGTAATGCCAATGTGTATGAACAAGCAGGCGCAAACTTAAATCAGTTAAAAACAGACGTGCAACAATCGCTCAACAACCAAGCGGTGATTGGTACACCCACAGGTGATGTCAATCTCAGCCCAAATACGGTTAAGATTTTAAATCTAACCGAACGTCATGCGCAAAAAGCGGGCGATCAGTTTTTATCCACCGACTGGGTGCTAGTTGCCCTAGCAGAGACGGGTGACACCGCAAAACTGCTTGCAAAAGCAGGGGTCAATGAGCCAAAACTAAGACAAGTTATTAATTTTATTCGTGGGGGTGATAAAGTGGATACACAAAATAGCGAAGACCAACGTGATGCCTTAAACAAATATACCATCGATTTAACCGCACGTGCCGAATCGGGCAAACTTGACCCCGTGATTGGGCGTGATGACGAAATCCGCCGTACCATTCAAGTGTTGTCACGCCGTACCAAAAACAACCCTGTGCTTATTGGTGAGCCGGGTGTAGGTAAAACTGCGATTGTTGAAGGATTGGCACAAAAAATCGTAAACGGTGATGTGCCAGAAGGCTTGCGCAATAAACGTGTATTATCGCTTGATTTGGGGGCACTGATTGCGGGGGCAAAATTCCGTGGTGAGTTTGAAGAACGCCTAAAAGCGGTACTTAACGACTTAGCAAAAAGCGAAGGGCAAGTCATTTTATTCATTGATGAAATTCATACCATGGTCGGTGCGGGTAAAGCTGATGGCGCGATGGATGCGGGTAATATGCTCAAACCTGCTTTAGCGCGTGGTGAGCTGCATTGCGTGGGTGCGACTACCCTTGATGAATACCGCCAATATATCGAAAAAGATGCCGCCCTTGAGCGTCGTTTTCAAAAAGTATTGGTTGATGAGCCTACTGTGGAAGATACCATTGCCATTTTGCGTGGTCTAAAAGAGCGCTATGAACTGCATCACGGGGTCGATATCCAAGACAGTGCGATTATTGCCGCTGCTCGGATGAGTAACCGTTATATCACCGACCGTATGCTACCTGACAAAGCCATTGACTTGGTGGATGAAGCAGCTAGCCGTCTAAAAATGGAACTTGATAGTAAACCAGAAGCCTTGGGCAAACTAGACAGCCGTTTGATTCAGCTCAAAATGCAACGTGAAACGTTAAAGCATGAAGATGACGAAGGCGCGAAATCACAGCTAAAACTGCTCGACACCCAAATCAGCGAGCTTGAAAAAGAATACGCAGATTTAAATGAAATTTGGCAAGCAGAAAAAGCCCTCGTTAAAGGTAGCCAACAGCTCAAAGACGAGCTTGATAAAGCACGTATCGCCTATGAAAAAGCCCAGCGTGAAGGTGACTACGAGACCATGTCAAAACTGCAATACGAAACCATTCCACAACTGGAAAAACGTATTAAAGATTCTGACTTGGCTGAGCAAAAAGAGCAAGCAGGGGAAGCGCCAAGCGTCAAACTGCTACGTAACAAAGTCACCGAAAACGAAATCGCTGAAGTCGTTGCTGCTGCAACGGGCATCCCTGTGACCAAAATGATGCAAGGCGAACGTGAAAAAATGCTGCATATGGAAGAAAAACTACATGAGCGCGTAGTTGGTCAAGATGAAGCGGTACAAGCAGTCGCCAATGCGGTGCGCCGTAGTCGTGCAGGCTTGTCTGACCCTAATCGTCCTAGCGGTTCGTTCTTGTTCCTAGGTCCGACAGGCGTGGGTAAAACTGAATTGACCAAATCGTTGGCAAGTTTCTTGTTTGATGATGAAAATGCCATGATTCGTATTGATATGTCTGAATTTATGGAAAAACACAGTGTCAGCCGTCTTGTCGGCGCACCCCCAGGCTACGTGGGTTACGAAGAAGGTGGGGTATTGACCGAAGCCGTACGCCGCCGACCCTACAGTGTGGTATTGTTTGATGAAGTAGAAAAAGCGCATCCCGATGTGTTTAATATCCTACTGCAAGTGCTAGACGATGGTCGCTTGACCGACAGCCAAGGTCGCGTTGTGGACTTTAAAAACACCGTCATTATCATGACCTCAAACCTTGGGTCGCATAAAATCCAAGAGATGGCAGGCGATAGCTACGAAGAAATCAAAGCGGCAGTGATGAATTCAGTCAATCAGCACTTCCGCCCAGAGTTTGTTAACCGTATCGATGAAATCGTGGTATTCCATCCACTTGGGCAAGAGCAAATGGCAGGTATTGCAGATATTCAACTGTCACGCTTACGCAAACGTCTTCAAGAGCGCGACATGAATATTGTATTATCAGATGAAGCCATGAGCCAATTGGTCGCTGTGGGTTATGACCCTGTGTATGGTGCAAGACCGCTAAAACGCGCCATCCAGCAAGAAATCGAGAATCCGCTATCAGTCAAATTGCTATCGGGTGAATTTGTGGCGGGTGATACCATCAAAGTGGATGTCGATGCCCAAGATAAATTGACCTTTGATAAATTGCGTATGAGTTAATTTTCTTACCAAAAAAAACGGCTCTCACTCGAAAGCCGTTTTTTTTCGCCTATGTGTAGCAAATTACAGTATAATTCTGCCTAAATTTAAAATTTGAGGAAACAAAATGTCGATCAAATCCGACCGCTGGATACGCCAAATGGCACAAGAGCATGGCATGATTGAGCCATTTGAAGCAGGTCAAGTACGTGTGGGCGAACAAGGACAAAAATTGGTCAGCTACGGCACCTCAAGCTATGGTTATGATGTGCGCTGCGCGCGCGAATTTAAAGTGTTTACCAATGTACATTCTGCCATCGTTGACCCAAAAAACTTTGATGAGCGTAGCTTTATTGATATCGTGGGCGATGAATGTATCATCCCGCCCAACTCATTTGCCTTGGCTCGTACTGTCGAGTATTTTCGTATTCCCCGCGATGTATTGACCATTTGTTTGGGAAAATCTACCTATGCGCGCTGCGGTATTATTGTCAATGTCACGCCGCTTGAGCCAGAATGGGAAGGGCATGTGACGCTTGAATTTAGTAATACCACCAACTTACCGGCGCGTATCTATGCCGGCGAGGGCGTGGCGCAAATGCTATTTTTCCAAAGTGATGCCGATGATGTGTGCGAAACTTCCTACAAAGACCGTGGTGGTAAATACCAAGGTCAAATGGGCGTGACCTTACCCAAAGCTTAAACGGCAAGCAGTAATATAGACCCACTTCGGTGGGTTTTATATTTTATGGCGATAAATTGTTAAATGCTCAAATTTTACACGAGCTTACAACTGCTTTAAGCTTTCTATTTTTGAATATGTCATACTAACGATGCGCTATCGCTATCGTTTTAAAAAAATAATACCCCACATAAGAAGGATAACATCATGATTGAACTAAGTAATAACTATGTCGCGCTAAATTTGGCAAAATTCATCTATGAAGAAGAAGCCAAACTCACGCCAAATAAACACAAGCAAGAAAGTGATATCAAAGAATATATTTTTGAATTATATGAAGAGTGTGTTGCTGTCGTTGAAGAAAACGACTCAGCGGATTATGAATATGAAGACTTTGATTTTGATGAAAATGAATCGTTAGCAGATGACGATGACGATATGCTTCGCTAACATGTTAATCCATAAAAAAATCGGCTACTAGCGCCGATTTTTTTTATATTTAAGTAGGGATTAAGCAATGGTTGCCGCAAAATAATCGCGGTCGAATGCTGTGATGGGTTGGCTTGTTGCTTTTACCATCGCAATATGCGCATCTAAGCGTGGCAACATACGACCGACATAGTAATCTGCTAATTTTGCTTTGTTGGCATAGAAGTCGCCTTCTTTGCCATTTGCTGCTTCAACCATCAAGCCAAACATATAAGCAAAGCTGACATAACCAAAGGCTTGTAAGTAATCAACCGCACAGCCATTGATTTCGTCTTTGTTGACCGCTGCCGCCGCTACCACCGCTTTAGTTAAGTCTTCAAGTTTATCTGCTGATGTTAAAATCGCTTGTTTGATGGCATGGTCTGCTTTCATGTTATTGGCAAAATCACGCATTTCTTGAACATACGTTGTCACAAACGCACCGCCGTTTTTCACCACTTTACGACCCAACAAGTCAAGTGATTGGATACCATTGGTCCCTTCATAAATTTGAGAGATACGGGTATCACGTACGATTTGTTCCATTCCCCATTCACGGATATAGCCATGACCACCAAAGCATTGCTGTGCATCAATTGACGCTTCAAGACCACGGTCGGTTAAGAATGCTTTAGCAACGGGCGTCAAAAGAGCAACGCGGTCATCAGCCGCTTTTCTTGCTGCAGCATCATCGGTATATTTGTTGGTATCAAGCTCTTTGGCGACATACATCGCAAAGCAGCGTGAGGCTTCACTGATGGTTTTGGCATTTAACAGCATACGGCGAACGTCGGCATGAAATACGATTGGGTCAGCGGCTTTGTTTGGCTCTTGGATACCGCTATCGGCGCGACCTTGAATACGGTCAAGGGTATAAGCTGTGGCGTTTTGATACGCTAACTCAGCCCCGCCGATACCTTGTAACCCCATTGTCAAACGCTCATAGTTCATCATGATAAACATGGACGCAAGACCGGTATTTTCTGCGCCTACCATAAAGCCTTTGGCACCATCAAAGTTCATGACGCAAGTGGCCGACGCTTTGATACCCATTTTATGCTCGATAGAGCCGCAGCTTACCGCGTTACGTTCGCCCAATGAGCCATCCGCATTCACATGGAATTTGGGTACGATAAACAATGAAATCCCTTTTGAGCCTGCTGGGGCATCGGGGGTTTTTGCCAATACCAAATGGATGATGTTGTCCGCTAAGTCATGTTCACCTGCGGTGATAAAGATTTTGGTACCTGTAATATTGTAGCTACCGTCTTCGTTTGGCACCGCTTTGGTTTTGATGATACCCAAATCCGTACCTGCGTGCGGTTCGGTCAAACACATCGTACCTGTCCACTCACCTGAGTAGATTTTTTCTAGGTAGGTTTGTTTTTGTTCTTCAGAGCCTGCGTTGTAGATACACATACACGCACCACCCGATAGGTTTGGATAGAGCGCAAATGATTGGTTGGCGGTAAATACCATCTCTTCAGCGAGCATAGTCACCATTTTTGGCATGCCTTGACCGCCATGATTTGGATCGCCGCCCAAACCAATCCAGCCGCCTTGTGCATATTCGTCAAATGCTGCTTTAAAACCAGTTGGGGTTTTTACTTTGCCTTCACCCAGATATTGTGCCGCTTCTTCATCGCCCGAGCGGTTGATGGGTAGTAACGTGTTTTTAGCAAATTTTGACATTTCTTCTAAAATCATATTGACCGTGTCACTGTCAACATGGGCTAACTGTTCATTTTTTTGCCAAAAGTCAGCTGCATTGAATACATCATTTAAAATGAATTTCATGTCTTGAATTGGCGCATTATAAATAGGCATATTATTTCCTTTTATGGGTTAGCTCGTAATTCGAAATGAGACAAATCCTTAGATAGCTTTTGCTACCTAAGGATTAAATAAAGAATTAAACTATCAATGATTCTATCATAATTTTATTACTACACTAGATAGCTTAACTAGATAGCTTAGTAAAAAATTAGAATTGGAATTCGTCAACGTCCATGCTCATGTATGGCTCGAGACCTGTATCAATACGTTTGACGTAAGTTAAGGTGCGAGGCAATAGTTTTGCAAAGTAGAACTGAGCGGTTTTGATTTTGGCTTGATAGAATTTGGTCTCAGTGGTGTCGCCTTGGAGCGCTTGTTGCGCGACTAACGCCATACGAGCCCATAGGTAAGCTAGGGTGATGTAGCCACTATAGTACATGTAGTCAACGGCCGCTCCACCCACTGCATCAGGATTTTCAGTGGCTTGCATACCAATGCGAGCGGTTAGATCGCCCCATTCTTTATTCAAACGTGCCAGTGGACGAATGAATTCACCCATTGCATCGTTGTCTTTGTTTTCTTCACAGAATTGATAAATGACTTTGCTAAAGTTAGCTAGCATTTTACCTTGTGAACCCAATACTTTACGGCCTAACAAGTCAAGTGATTGGATTTCAGTGGTGCCTTCATATAAACAAGCAATACGCGTATCACGTACGTTTTGCTCCATGCCCCATTCACGGATAAAGCCGTGACCACCATATACTTGCACACCGTGATTGGCTGCTTCATAACCTGTTTCAGTTAAGAAGGCTTTGGCAATTGGTGTTAAAAAAGACAACATTTGGTCAGCGTAAGCTTGTGATTCGCCTTCACCTTTAGTTACCACATCAGAGAATTGTGATAGATAGTAGACTAGCGCACGGCCACCTTCAGCAAACGCTTTACAAGTTAATACCATGTTGCGCACTGCTGGATGGACGATGATTGGGTCAGCCACTTGTTCTGGCGCTTTTGCACCGCTTAATGCACGCATCGCAAGACGTTCTTTAGCGTAGCTTAAGCCACCTTGGAAAGCCAATTCAGCCGCAGTTAAACCTTGAATCGCGGTACCAATACGGGCGGTATTCATAAAGGTAAACATACAGTTTAGACCTTTGTTTTCAGGTCCAATCAAGTAGCCTTTGGCTTTATCAAAGTTAAGTACCGCAGTTGCAGAGGCTTTGATACCCATTTTGTGTTCAATCGAACCACAGGTAACGGTGTTACGCTCACCGATAGAGCCATCTTCGTTGACATTGAATTTTGGTACGATGAATAATGAGATACCTTTGGTACCTGCTGGCGCACCCGGTAAACGCGCTAGTACGATATGGACAATGTTGTCTGCCATGTCGTGTTCGCCCGCTGAGATAAAGATTTTTTGACCGGTGATAGCGTATGAACCATCTTCATTAGGTTCAGCTTTGCTGCGGATAATCCCTAGGTCAGAACCAGCATGTGCTTCGGTTAGACACATGGTACCTGTCCACTCACCACTAACGAGTTTTAACAAATATTTTTGTTTTTGTTCATCGCTACCGTGGTGCTCAAGCGTACGGATGGCGCCTTCAGATAGACCTGGGTACATTGAGAAAGACCAGTTAGCGGTACCTACCATTTCGTTGACCGCCGAACCCAATGACAATGGCATGCCTTGACCGCCAAACTCTTCATCGGCACATAAAGAAGGAAAGCCTAATTCACAGTATTGTTTATAGGCTTCTTTAAAGCCTTTTGGGGTATACACATTACCATTTTCAAAACGACAGCCTTCTTCATCGCCTGAACGGTTAAGGGGTGACAGCTCTGCTTCTGAGAAGCTTGCACCTGCTTCTATGAAACTATCGATCGTTTCCCTATCCGTATGCGCATAGCTAGGAATGGATTTGTAGTGATCTTCAAATTTTAACAACTCATGCATGACAAATTTCATATCACGAAGAGGCGCTTTATATTGCATAATATTTCCTTGATTGCTGTTTTTAAAAAGACAAAAAAACCTACCCCATTATTAAGGTTTTATATTCCTAAGATAGGAAAATTTGGCAAAGGTGACAAGGTACTAACATGACTATAGGGTCATAAAAAAATCTAATTGGTCAAATTAAAACTTATAGCAAATAGTTTGGTTTATAGTTGGCTTTGAGCCACTCTGTGGTATCTTTACTAGACATGGGTTTAGCAAACCCAAAGCCTTGAATCGAATCACAACCAAGACTACGCAGATATTCGATTTCTTCACGGTTTGAGACGCCCTCAGCCAATGCTTGCATGGATAACGAGTGCGCCATCTCAATCACTGATTTGACAATCACTTGTTTTTTTGGGTCTTGTAAAATATTGGTGATAAATAAGCGGTCAATTTTAAGCACATCAATCGGATATTTAATCAAATATTGCATCGCGGCAAAGCCTGTACCAAAGTCATCAATCGATATGCTAAAACCATACTGGCGCAGTTTTGCTAGCATCGCTTGCGCTTTTAATTCATCATGAATTTTGCAGACTTCCGTGATTTCAAAACTGATTAATTGCGCAAGCCAACTATATTGTTGTATCGTCCCTTCAATAAACTCAATAAATTTGTCACTAATTAATTGACGAGTATCAATATTGATACAGATGAGGCAGTTATAGCCCATCTCACGCCATGTCAAAATCTGCTCAATACAAGCTAAAACAATTTTTTCAAATAGCGGCTGCGATGACTTATCGAGCACCTCCGCCAAAAAATCGTTGGGATAGAGGAGTCCAAGGGTGGGGTGCTCCCAGCGCACCAGTGCTTCAAACATCGGCAAATCAGGCTGTGCAAACTCTAACTTAGGCTGAAAGTAGGGCAAAATTTGCTGTTTTAATAACGCATTTTTAAAGGCGCTGAGCAAATGAATGTCCTTAAAATTGCCTTTTTGCTGGTTGGCATCATACCAAACACAATCTTCATCACTGATGAGCCGCGCATGTTTTAACGCCGTGTCTGCTTGTAATAGCAATGTCTGAGCATCTTGGGTATGAGTGGGGAAAACCGAGGCGCCAATCGACAACCTTAAATAAATTGATTGGTCATCAATGCTAAAAGGTAAGTCAAATAACTGTTTGAGCGCTGCCACGTAGTGATGCGCGGCATCAAGGTGTTGTACCGAAATCATCGCCGCAAAACTATCACCCCCAAACCGCGAAAAAGTGACTAAACTTGCACCCGAAATTTTTAAGGATTTTACCCGTTTGACAAAACCTTGAATCAGCGTATTGGTATTTTCAATGCCAAGGCTGATGTTAAAAGACTGCAATTTGTCAATATTGATGCGTAGCAATACCCCCATACACTCGCGCTGATTATCGGCTGCCTGGTAATAGTCAATACAGCTTTTTAATTTGTCATAAAAAGTATCGTAATTGGGCAGACCCGTTAATTCATCATAATTGTATAGATGTAAGGTGTGGCTAAGCTGCGCATCTTTTTTGGTTAAATTGCTAAGTAGCCCTACATACACCACTCGGTTATCATCGACTTCACACACGGAAATATCTAGCCAAACCGCCACTTCAGGTAAATTGTGATAAGAAAGCACTAAATTGGTCGAAATTGATTGTCGATTATCCAGTTTGGTAATGATGGCGGCAATCGCTTGCTGTAAGTGTGGAGCATAGGTCTTATAAGGATAAAAATAAAACGGGTTACCTATCACCTGATCGCGTGGCAAGGCTGTAATGTTTAAAAATTGCTCATTGACACAGATAAAACGTAGCCGTTCATCAAGCATAAAAATGCCATCATGGATTTTTGAAAAAACCGAGGCAAACACCGCATTTTGATGTTCAAGCGAAATTTGTTTGTCAAAAAAATGGCTATCGACAATAAATTCATACTCACGTAAATCACCATGACACAACTTATTAGCACCCACACAGCAATCACGAGGGACTATTGGCATGACTGATTTGTTATTCGGTGGCATGATTATTCCTGTGCAAGGGTCAAAGTTTGATATAGCGTCAACAATGAAGACAATGCCACGACAGGGGCTGTCTCAGTTCTTAGCACACGCTCGCCAATTTGCCAAGGCATAAAACCTCGCTCGATAGCTTGCGTTATTTCTTGCGCTGAAAACCCACCTTCTGCCCCAATGAGTAACCAAAATTGGACTAAAGAACACTGTCTAAACTGGTTTGTTATCTGAGGTAGTGGGTTGGTATAGGGCGTGATGGGTTCAATATAGTTATGCTCAATGTCGCTACCTTCAATTTGATTACAAGGTGTCACTACGCCACTGTCATCAGGAGGAACGGCTAAAATTAATTTGGTCACGTTGTTAGAAATGGGCACGCCTGCTAGCTCGTCAATCCAGTTGCTAAAAGCTTTTGGTGCCAGTAAGTTTGGCACAATATTAAGCCCACATTGCTCACAAGCCGATACCGCAACCTGCTGCCAATGGGCGAGCTTTTTATCGGCTTGGTCTGCTTTTAGGCGTACTTCGCCATGTTGGCTTGTGAGTAGTTGAACCGATGAAACCCCAAGCTCTGTGGCTTTTTGAATGGCATAATCCATACGCTCGCCACGACTCATCACCAAGGCAATGTTGACAGTAAATGGCAAATCTCGATTTATTGGATTAAAATCGTTGATGGTAACGAGCGCTTGTTTTTTAGTGATATCCATTAAAGTGACGGTATATTCACCACCTTGACCATCAAAAAACAACGCTTGCTCGCCGATACTTGCTCTTAACACTTTACACCAATGATGAAAAATCTCTTCGGTCAAAGGCACAGTGCTGCCAACTTGTAGCGAATTTGGTTGGTTATAAAAAAATCTACGCATAAATCATCTAAGTAAGTTTCACGATTCAGTTAAGTTGGTTAAAATGCCTACAAAAGTTAAATATTTTTTGACGATAATCTCATGGATTATACGTTAAATATTAGCAATGTAGGCATAAGCTGTGAATTCTAATACAATTTTTTATAATACAGTAAGAATTGAACGTTTGTAAAAAATCCTAGCTTTTGACAAGGAATGATAATAACAAACATCTGTTTATAATTAATTGGCTAATTAGTCAGTAAATCTCATAAGGCGTTAGTAAAGGCGTTAAGGCAGATCGATGGCTTGAGACGAGCCTTTAGGTGTTTTTGGGAGATTGTCACAAAGCTTTTGCAAACAGTGATTTAATATGCCAAAAATGTGCCCAAGCTCTGCCGGTGTCGTGCAATAAGGCGGAATAAGATAAACATGGTTGCCAATCGGACGAATCATCACGCCTTGATCAAGGCATAAATTGGCAAAAGCTTTGCCCAAATTTCGAGAAAAATCCAAGGTAAAAGCTGCAATCATGCCGGTTTGACGTGCAAACTTTATGGGTAAATTGGCATCAACTAATTGCTGTAAGCCATCAGCCATCGCTTGTATAAGAGATTGGTTGTGTAGCAAGACATTATCGCGTTCAAACAGTTCAAGCGATGCCAAAGCCGCGCTACAAGCCAATGGGTTGCCAGTAAAACTATGCGAATGTAAAAAGCCTTTTTCCACTTTATCATCATAAAACGCTTGATAAACATCATCGGTTGTCATGACGCAAGACATTGGCAGATACCCTGCCGTTAGACCTTTTGACAGACAGATAAAGTCAGGGCAATAATCGTCTTGTTTATCCGCATCTGCCAAGGCTAGCATTTGTTCTACCGCAAACATAGTACCTGTACGACCAAAACCCACGGCAATCTCATCATATATCACATGGATGTGATAATGGTACGCAAGTTTGGCAACGCCAAGCAAATAATTAGCAGAATACATCGCCATGCCAGCCGCCCCTTGTACCAAAGGTTCAAGGATAATCGCGCAGATATCGCGGGATTTTTCTGCCAAGATGCGTTCTAGTGCATCCAAGCTTTTTTGTTCATGGAGCTGCGCTGGGATGGCGTCAGGGCTGAAAATATGCGCGGGGGAAGGAATACGAATTTGACTGACAATCAAATCTTTATATTGCTCACTAAACAGCGGGATGTCTGTCACCGCAAGGCTGCCAACGGTTTCACCGTGATAACCGTGCTCCAATGAGATAAATTTGGTTTTTTGCGTTTGCCCTGATTGCTGCCAGTACTGCAAACTCATTTTAAGCGCGACCTCCACCGCCCCTGAGCCACTGTCGGCAAAAAAAGCTTTGGTGAGTGATTTGGGCGTGATGGCAACCAATTTTTCTGCAAGCGTCAAAATCGGCGGGTGAGTGACACTAGCGATTAAAGTATGCTCAAGCGTATCGAGCTGCTGTTTTATTTTTTCGTTAATAAAAGGATGGCAATGTCCATGTAAATTGACCCACCATGAGCTAATCATATCGTAATAGGCGTTACCGTCCTGATCATATAATTGATTGCCTTGAGCTTTGACGAGGTGGAGTGGGGGATTGTTTTCAAGGGCTTGCATCTGTGTGCAAGGAAGCCATAACGCGTTATTCATAAGGGTCTCAAAATTTTTTGTCACATTGTAGCACTTTTGACCCAAGAAAAAACGCTTGAAATCGCAAGCCTTCTAATGCTATAGGCAATAATGATAATAATAATAGGAACGGTAATTATCACAGAATTTACGTACTATAAATTTTCGATAAAAAACACACAAGCATTATCACCCAAAAGTGCATAGAGGCATGCTATCTTTTATCTTGACAGGTCGATGGTATTGCAGCAATGCTTGCAAGGACAGCGGCTAGACAGGATGGTAAAGCGGGAAGTCAATAACACATACAACCAACGGTTTGGTGGGGTCTCACCCATATCGAAAAAGCCTTGCAACGGCTTTTTCAACGAAAAGTGCATGATTAGGGGGAAATTGATGGTTAAAGAAAAATGGATGGTTACCTATTAGACAGTACCTCTAAATGTTGGTGAATCGAGAGGTTATCTGGCATTAATTCAATCAACCTTTCTATAGCATCACTAGCATCAGGGCAATTTGACAAATGCATGAGTAATAAGTCAACCTGATCTGAATGATAAATGGCTTGGCTCAAGCGAGCTTCTAAACAGGTGCGCCAAGTGCATAAAAAAGGGCTTTCTGTTTTGCTAAAAAATATGCCGGTATATAATTTGATGGCGGCTTCTAAATAACCAGCATTTAATGATTGTTCAACCCGTAAAAAATCACCATCAATAGGCATTAATAGGCGGTACGGACGAGAACCCAATAAACCAGTAAGTGTATCACGTAACTGCGACATTTCAGTCTTTAGCGTACCTTGTGACACTTTACGCTCACCATAGATCGCTTGGTGTAAGGCATCTAAGCTCATGCCTTGGGGACAAAGTGCTAACACTGTCAATATCTCGACTTGCCGAGGGGTCAGCCGCAAGGTTTTGCCATTGAATATGACGCTGGGTTCATTAAATCCTTGAATATACAGATAGTGTCTTTGGCACTCATTCAAAGCGGATTGTAAAATACTGGCACAGCGTTCAGCAGCAAATATGCCAAAATTATTGTGATTCTGCCAAGTGGTCGATAAATCTAGTACGCCAATGACCTGTTTGGTATGCGGTTCAATGATAGGCGTGGCGTAACATACCCATTCATGAACCGAAGGCATATAGTGTTCATTGGAAAAAACACAAGTTGATTGCTGCGTTTTTAGCGATAAAGCGAGCGCATTTGTGCCAACTTGGCTTTCCCCCCAGCATCCGCCTTCGATGAAGTTAACCGCTTCTGCCGCTTTTTGCATAGACTTGCTGGCAGTCGTCCAGATAATCGTACTACCGATATCAGCCACAGCCATCACCATGGAGGATTGCAAGGTGATATGTTGTAATTGATTTTGACAATAGCCTAAGGCTTTTTTTAGATAATACGATTGCTCGCTTTTGGTGGCGTTAATGGGTGCTTGTTGGCGCTCAGTTGGAATGTTAGCACTGTCTGAGCGGTGCCATGACTGGACAATACTTTGTTGGATAAGATCTGCATTATTATCGGTAAAGGTAATGTTAAAACGCCGCTTATCAATCCGATGCCTTTGCTCTAACAGTCTATTTTTATTCATATTTTAAAATATCCTAATTCACTAACCAATCCTTGGTTTTTTAAAATAAGCTATCCTCAATAGTATAATGTGCCTAGCGTATTGTAAAGAATAATTAAACACCTACCTTTTACCTACCGTTTCTGTAATAATATGAATGTGTAACCCCCAACTGCACGAAGCAGTTTATCTACCAACTGACAAAAGGAAATGTCATTATGCGTTATGCTGACCCTAATACTGACGGTGCTAAAATCAATTTTAAAGAAAAGTATGACAACTTTATTGGCGGCCAATGGGTTGCGCCGGTTAAAGGTGAGTACTTTGATAACATCTCACCCGTCAACGGCAAGCCCTTCGCCAAAGTCGCCAAATCAAGTCCAGAAGACATTGAGCTTGCGCTAGATGCCGCCCATACTGCTAAAACTAAGTGGAATGCGGCTTCACCCACAGAGCGCTCTAATCTATTATTAAAAATCGCAGATCGCCTTGAACAAAATATTGAGTTATTAGCGGTAGCTGAAACATGGGAAAACGGTAAACCTATCCGTGAAACTTTAGCGGCGGATATACCACTTGCCATTGACCATTTTCGCTACTTTGCGGGTGCAATCCGCGCGCAAGAAGGCGGTGTTTCACCCATTGATGATGACACGGTCGCTTATCACTTTCATGAACCTTTAGGTGTGGTTGGACAAATCATTCCTTGGAATTTTCCAATCTTAATGGCTACCTGGAAAATAGCGCCTGCACTAGCCGCGGGTAACTGCATCGTCTTAAAACCCGCCGAACAGACGCCTGTGAGCTTATTGGTGCTTGTTGAATTGATTCAAGATTTGCTACCCGCAGGTATTTTAAATATCGTGAATGGGTATGGCGAAGAGGTGGGGAGTCATTTAGCTAGAAGCCCACGCATCTCAAAAATTGCCTTTACTGGCTCAACCCCTGTCGGTCAGCTTATTATGAAGTATGCGACAGAGAATATTATTCCAGTTACTTTAGAGTTAGGTGGTAAATCACCCAATATTTTCTTTGCCGATGTTATGGATAAAGAAGATGATTACCTAGAAAAAGCACTTGAAGGTTTTACTATGTTTGCGCTCAATCAAGGTGAAATATGTACCTGCCCTTCGAGAGCATTAGTGCATGAAAGTATCGCCGATGCCTTCTTGGCGAAAGCCGTAGAACGGGTAAAACGTATTAAAACAGGTCATCCATTGGATACGGAAACGATGATTGGTGCCCAAGCTTCTCAGGAACAACAAGACAAAATCTTAGGCTGTATTGCTACAGGCAAACAAGAAGGCGCCGAGCTTTTAACCGGTGGTAATGCAAGACATGAGGTGGGTGAAGGCTATTATATCGAGCCGACGATTTTTAAAGGCAATAATGATATGAAAATCTTCCAAGAAGAGATTTTTGGTCCGGTATTGTCTGTGACAACCTTTAAAGACTTTGATGATGCCATGCGTATTGCCAATGATACTATGTTTGGGCTAGGTGCTGGCGTGTGGGCACGTAGTGGCAATACTGCTTACCGTGCAGGGCGTGCTATTCAAGCTGGGCGAGTATGGACAAACTGTTACCACATTTATCCAGCCCATGCCGCATTTGGTGGTTATAAGAAATCAGGCATTGGGCGTGAAAACCACAAAATGATGTTAGAGCATTACCAAAATACCAAAAATTTACTGGTCAGCTATTCTGAAAAACCAATGGGCTTTTTCTAGAATTTGATAGGTCATAAACAACAAAAACCGCTCTCATAGAGCGGTTTTTTTATCGAAAATAAAAAGTATCAATATTTAATTAATTCACACTTGCTCAATCAGACAATCACAATAAGCGGTTATTGAGCAATTAAGTTGATAGATTTTAAAGAAGCAAGTGGCGTACTTAGTTTAAAAAACTTATAGTTTAGCCATAAAATCTTAGCATTTACCAAAATAAAAAAATCCCATAGATATGCTGAGGTTGACTAGTCACTGTCAGCCTATCAAGTCAAAGTACTAAAATCTACCAAACAGTCTCGATTGATATCTTGAATTCGGTTTGCACTGGTCAATGTCATTGCCACGCGCATTTCTTTGTCTATCAAGTTAAGTAAATTGGTTACCCCGGACTCACCATCGGCGGCTAACGCATAGATAAATGCACGTCCTAACATACATAAATCCGCTCCCAATGCCAACATTCTCACCACATCTAAGCCATTACGGATACCCGAATCGACCAAGATTTTGATATCACCTTTAACAGCATCGGCAATTTTGGGTAGGGCAGTGGCGGTTGACATCACCCCATCAAGCTGACGCCCACCATGATTGGAAACCACGATACCATCAGCGCCAAAACGTACTGCATCTTTGGCGTCTTGTGGGTCAAGAATACCTTTGATGACCATAGCGCCATCCCAAAAATCACGAATCCATTCTAAATCTTTCCAAGAAATCGAGGGATCAAAGTTATTACCGAGCCAACCGATATAATCTTCCAAGCCGATTGCTTTACCAAGATATTTAGACACATTACCCAAATCATGAGGTCTTCCTAGCAATCCCACGTTCATTGCCCAGTGCGGATGGGTGCACGCTTGTAGATAGCGACGCATCGCGGCATTGGGTCCACTCATGCCAGAGTGCGCATCGCGATATCTCGCCCCAGGTACAGGCATATCGACGGTAAACACCAGCGTTGAGCAGCCTGCCGCTTTGGCACGCTCTAGCACATTTTGCATAAACTTACGGTCACGCAACACATACAGCTGAAACCACATAGGGCGATTGATTTTTGGGGTGACTTCTTCGATAGGGCAGACTGATACTGTTGACATGGTAAATGGAATGCCTTTTTTGTCAGCAGCCATGGCTGCTTGGACTTCACCACGGCGAGCATACATACCTGTCAAACCCACCGGCGAGAGTGCCACAGGCAAAGACAGCTGTTCACCAAAAATCTCAGTGGATAAATCAAGCTGCGTCATGTCTTTTAATACCCGCTGACGTAAGGCAATACTCGATAAATCTTCAACATTACGTTTTAGGGTGTATTCTGCATACGCGCCACCATCAATGTAGTGGAATAAAAAGGGGGGTAAACGGCGGCGAGCCGCTTCTCGGTAATCATTGGCAGAGGAAATAATCATAATATCCCTATCTTAACTATGTTATTAATGGTAGAAATAGCCACGTGCATTCAAAACTATTTACACTAAGATACGTTTATAAAATGTGCCTGCATTAACAGGCATCAGTATTAAAAAGCATCTGTATTAAAAAGCATCAGTGGCCAATCGGGAAACTCGCTGTCTGCGAGCCGTTGCCTCATCAATCTTGGCAACCTGTTTTATCACAAACTCAATATGCTCTCCCACGGCTTTGCGAGCTAATTCACTATCACGCGCGATAATTGCATTCATCATCGCCATGTGCTGCGTATGTAAAGTTTCAAAGCCATAATGCTCGGTGTAAATTTTTCGCCGAGCTAATACCACGTTATGTCGCAGTAGATGAAAAACATTTTTCATCATCTGCAACAATACCGCATTTTGGGAGGCTTCAGCAATCGCTAAATGAAAATTGGCATCTGCAATAGCGGCTTGTTCGGTATCGCCATGTGCCTGACTGTTTGCTAACTGCTCGTAGTAAAAGCGGATTTTTTCAATGTCTTGTTTTGTAGCTCTTTGGGCAGCGTACCAGGCTGTGCCGCCTTCTAGTACAATTCTTGCTTCTTGCACATCTAGGCGATACAGGGGATCGGCATCTAATAACGGGGTTAGGGTTTGTAATATCAGATTATCAGACAGCGCTACAAGGGGTTGGTTCTGTTTGGTTTTTTGCACATCTTTGACAAACGTTCCCGACCCAATACGACTTTCGGTAATACCGACACTATTCATCTGCTGTATCGCTTCACGCAGTGCAGTACGAGATACGCCTAGCCGCTCACACAAATGGCGCTCGGCAGGCAATCTATCGCCATTTTTTAGCCCTTCACGGTCTATTAGCGAAATTAATTGTTCAATAACCTGCGTTGCAACCTTCATACCTTACCCATCATTATCCGTGTGGAATCATCCAAGGCAGAACATACGCTTGTAGCGTAATGAGCGCGCCCATCATAATGGTAAAAATAATACTATGTTTGACGGTAAATCTGAACAAATCCGACTCTTTACCAACCAAACCTGTGGCGGCACAGGCAATGGCAATGGATTGGGGAGAAATCATTTTACCGGTCACCCCACCCGAGGTATTGGCTGCCACTAACAACACCTCAGGCACACCAATTTGCTGAGCGGTGGTGGCTTGAAGGGCGGCAAATAACGCATTGGCTGAAGTGTCTGAGCCTGTCAAAAACACCCCTAACCAACCCAAAAATGGTGAAAAGAAGGTAAAAGCTTTGCCCGTGTGCGCCAATGCTAACGCTAATGTAGCAGATAACCCCGAATAATTGGCGATAAACGCAAACGCCAACACCATACCAATAGAATAAATCGGGGTGCGTAGTTCTTTAACGGTCTCGCCAAACGTCGATAACGCTTCTTTGGGGCGCATCTTTAGCATCACGATGGAAATAATCGCCGCTAATATGATGGCAGTACCTGTTGCTGAGAACCAATCAAATTTATAAATTGCGGCATAGTCGGTAATTTTGGTGACAACTGGGGGTAGTTTTTGTACTGCATTGTGCAAATACGGCACATTGATACTCATCACCATATCGACCAATGCCCCATCAGGATGACCATCTTTGCCTTTGACAAACAAATCTTTAAACGGCTTAATGCTCCACAACGACACCATCGCGGTCAAAATGGCAAACGGCATCCAAGCTTTGATGATTTGAGCGGGCGAGTAATGGGTGTTTGGCAACGGTGCTGATACGCTTGTGGTATCACCCATCTGATTTTTGCCATCGACTTGATTTTCAAAACGGAACACATGCTTGGGCTGCCACACTTTAAATAGCAACGTCAAGCTGATTAACGAGGCAATAGCAGCGGTAATATCAGGCAACTCAGGTCCAATATAGTTTGAGGTCAAAAACTGCGCAATAGCAAACGACCCACCACCGACCACAATCGCTGGGAAGGTTTCACGAACCCCGCGCCAGCCATCCATAATCGCCATAATCCAGACTAATACAATCGGCACAATAAAAGGCAACTGACGTCCGACCATTTGGCTAATGGCATGGGTTTCTACCCCAGAGACTTGTCCTGCTACAATGATTGGAATTCCCATCGCACCAAAAGCAACAGGGGCGGTATTGACGATGAGGCAAAGTCCAGCCGCATACAAAGGCTTAAACCCTAATCCGACCAATAACGCTGCCGTGATAGCCACGGGTGCACCAAAGCCTGCTGCGCCTTCCAAAAAAGTACCAAAAGCAAACCCGACCAGTAACATTTGTAACCGTTGGTCTTGGGTGAGCGATAAAATACTGGAGCGGATAATATCAAATTGCCCTGTTTTTACCGTGACTTTGTATAAAAATACTGCCCCGATAATAATCCAGGCGATTGGCCAAAGCCCGTAGAAGAATCCATAAATCGCGGATGATAGCGCTAATGTCACCGGCATTTGATATAAAAATAGGGCAACAAGCAACGCCAAAATAACGGTAATAGTGCCTGCAACACTACCTTTTAAACGAAATACCGCCAAGGCTAGAAAAAAGAAGATAATTGGGATGAGGGCAATGGCACTTGAAAGCCAAATATTACCCATGGGATCATAAATTTGTTGCCAATGTTGCATCATTATTTCCTCCGTGAAATAATTGGTATTACCAAAATAGTCGAGGTGTCATTAATGGGTGAAATAATAAAGAATATTACACTTTAATTCAATTAAATTCAAAAAAAACAGCGATATTTATAAGGTTTTTTGTAAATTGGTAATACCAATTTTGATAGTAATATGACTTGTTGTGTGACCGGATACAAAAAAGCTTTGTGTTGAAGTGAGCAGGGATTCAAGACTTTTGCTGTCAGGGTGCGTGATGAAAGCTACCCAATGTTTTGCTGTATGGTTGACAGCATAAGCCATGAGGGACATAGCGCAAGTAGCGTGCTTTATTTTCTCAAAAGACATTAACTCTAGTAACTTTTTGACTAAGGTAGGTTAATAGTAGGTAGAGCGCATTGGATGACTGAACTAAAATCAAGTCATAGTGATTTTATAAGAATATATTTTATAAAAATATATTAGTACATCCTATCTATTTGTAATGATGAAAAAAAACTAGGCGTACGAATAAAATTACTATATACCCCTAACATAAAAGATTAAAAGGAATTTAATCATGGCTTATAAGCAAATCTCCGATCAAACCAGTGGCTTTTTCATTCCCTGCGTATCATTATTTGGACCTGGCTGTGTCAAAGAAGTAGGCTCAAAAGCCAAAGATCTAGGTGCTAAAAAAGCGCTTATTGTAACTGACCAAGGGCTGAACAAAGCAGGTGTTCCAGACATTATCATTAAACATTTAAGCGAACAAGGTATTGATAGCTACGTATTTGCAGGCGCAGAGCCAAATCCAACGGACAAAAATGTCCACGATGGCGTCACAGCGTATCAGGATAACGGCTGTGATTTTATCATCTCATTGGGTGGTGGTTCGTCACATGACTGTGCAAAAGGGATTGGTCTAGTGACCGCAGGCGGTGGTCATATCCGTGACTATGAAGGTATTGATAAAAGTAAAGTGCCAATGACGCCATTGATTGCTATCAATACCACGGCAGGCACGGCATCAGAGATGACACGTTTTTGTATTATCACCAATACCGATACCCACGTCAAAATGGCGATTGTCGATTGGCGTTGTACCCCTCTTATTGCTATTGATGACCCTCGACTGATGACTGCTAAACCCGCATCTTTAACTGCGGCAACAGGTATGGATGCGTTAACCCATGCGGTAGAGGCGTATGTATCGACTGCTGCAAATCCGATTACAGATGCTTGTGCTGAAAAAGCCATTCGAATGATTCAACAATGGCTGCGTCAAGCAGTAGCGAATGGCGAAAACATTGAAGCGCGTGAGGCTATGAGCTACGCCCAATACTTAGCAGGCATGGCGTTTAATAACGCCTCGCTAGGCTATGTACATGCAATGGCGCACCAGTTAGGTGGGTTCTACAATCTGCCACATGGTGTCTGTAATGCGATTTTGTTACCGCACGTCTGTGAATTTAACCTGATCTCAACACCTGAGCGTTATGCAGATATTGCTGAATTTATGGGCATTGACATCAAAGGCATGACTCGGGCAGAAGCAGGTAAGGCAGGCATCAATGCAATTCGTGAGCTATCCCAATCGGTAGGTATTCCTACAGGACTCACTGAGCTTGGTGTTAAACAAGAAGACCTTGCCATCATGGCAACCAATGCCCAAAACGATGCTTGTATGCTCACCAACCCACGTAAGGCAAATCATGAACAAGTCGTAGCAATCTTCGCAGCTGCTATGTAATAATGTAACATCAAACTAAAACAGACTCACAGCAGTGAAAAAAGGGGACTTTAATAGTCCTCTTTTACATTGAGCGCTGATACAAAGCGCATAAATTTTTGCGTAAATTGATTAAAATATAGTAGCATAAAGGGATGAAACAAAAACTCATCATTCGCTTAGACCACTGCCAATACTTACGGGTAACCCAAATAAACTACCCACCTAGGCACTACGCCAAGCCACATCTAGCACGAAATCTAGTAGCAAAAAATCTCCTAATAAAAAATCTAATAGCACAAATCAGCGATAACCGCATCTATAATCGAGCCACCGATGGTAAACGCACACTTGACCATGTTAACGCCATGCGTAGCTCTACTATCGAACACAATCCTATCTTTGATAAAACCAGACCGGTTCAACTATCAACAAGTCAATACAATACAATACAATCGCCAATAAAACCTCATGACTCATTTAATCAATAAGGATATTTATCATGTTAAAACAGTATAAGCCGACACTCGATAAATTAACGAAGATCGTCGGGAAGTCTCATGTACTCATCGATGAACAAGATACCCGTCATTATCGACAAGGCATACGTTTTGGTGAGGGAAAAGTGTTGGCTGTGGTATGTCCCGGCACCTTACTTGAGCAGTGGCAGGCACTACAAACAATTATTGAGGCAGATTGTGTGGTAATTATGCAAGCTGCCAATACAGGACTGACAGGCGGCTCTACACCTTATGGTGATGAATATGATCGTCCAGTTATTATTATGAGTACTCGGCGTCTACAAGGCATTCAAGTGATTTTAGATGGCAAACAAGTGGTGTGTTTACCTGGCGCTACTTTGGATAATCTTGAGCGTACTTTAAAGCCTTATAATCGTGAACCGCATTCTGTGATTGGGTCATCATGTATTGGGGCTTCAGTTTTAGGTGGGGTGTGCAACAACTCAGGTGGCGCACTGGTACGTCGTGGACCTGCTTATACTGAAATGGCGTTGTATGCCCGTGTCAATGAATCGGGTAAGTTAGAATTGATTAATCATCTAGGTATTGATTTAGGCAACACGGCCGAAGAAATACTCACCAGACTGCAAAAACAAGACTATGAAACCGGTCAGATAACCACGCAAACCACTCAGCTAGCATCAGACAATCGTTACGCGCATGACGTTAAGCAAGTCGATGCAGATAGTCCTGCTAGATTTAATGCCGATCCGACACGATTATACGAAGCATCGGGTTCAGCGGGTAAAGTCTGTGTGTTTGCGGTACGACTCGATACCTTTGAAAAAGTTGAAAGTAAGGTTTTTTATATCGGCTCAAATGACCATGATGACCTAACGGCAATACGTCGTTATTTGCTGACATCACTACCCAGCTTGCCGATTGCTGGGGAATATATTCATCGTGATGCCTTTAGTATTGGCGCAAAGTATGGCAAAGATACTTTCTTGTTTATTGAACGTTTTGGCACGGTGAATATACCCAGAGCATTAGCCCTCAAAGATCGCATTGATGGGTGGTTGGAAAAAATCAAGATACGGGGGTTGACTGATCAAATTTTACAAGCTATCACTTTTTTCTTACCCAATCATTTACCGCAGCGCATGCTAACGTTTCATCAACGTTTTGAGCATCATTTGATTCTACGAGTAGATGAGCAAAGCGCAGAACAGACAGAGCAGTTTTTAAATGAGTATTTTGCCGTTCATTCTACTGGCTCGTATTTTGCCTGTACGGAGGAAGAAGGTCGTAAAGCTTTCTTACACCGTTTTGCTGTTGCCGGAGCGGCGATACGATATCGTGATACCCACCGAGCAGAGGTTGAGGATATTGTCGCATTAGATATTGCGTTACGACGTAACGATAGAGAATGGGTGGAAAAAATCCCCGCAGATCTTGAACAACATATGTTACATAAATTATATTATGGGCACTTTTTTTGCCATGTATTTCACCAAGATTACATTGTCAAAAAAGGCACTAATCCACTGGATATTGAGCATCAGATGTGGCAGCTGCTAGATGAGCGTAGAGCAGAATATCCCGCAGAACACAATGTGGGTCATTTATATGTTGCTAAGCCAGCATTAGCCAATTTTTATCGCAAGCTAGATCCTACCAACACCTTTAATGTGGGGATTGGTCACACTTCAAAGTTAAAATATTGGCGCAAACCTAACGCATGAAGACATTTAACTAGGCAAGCATAATTAGGTAAGCATCCGACTATCAGGGCAATCGCATCATAAAATTTTACCGAACAGTAACTGCTCAAGATAAACTGTTCCAGATAAACTTTTTAAGATAAGCGTTATCTTGCGATGCCCCAATTTTACGATGTTGAACAGACAGTTTAACATCGCCATTGTCATTTTTTTTGCTATCAGATAGTGCTTAAGGTCTATCCTCAATTAAACCAATCCAAGCGCTTCAATCAGTTGTTTATTTGGGCTGACTTGGTTCATGCTGTAAAAATGCATTGACGGCACGCCTTCGGCAATCAAACGCTCACATAGATTGACCACCACTTCAAACCCAAATTGACGAATGGCTTTTTTGTCATCGCCATAGTCGGCAAGCTGTTTACGGATAAAACGTGGAATATCTGCGCCACAGCCATCGGCAAACCGAATCAAATTTGACGCATTGGTGATGGGCATAATGCCTGCGATAATTGGGAACTGATCTTGTGTCACCCCTTTTTTGGCAAGGGCATCCCGCAAATATAGATAGCTGTCAGCGTTGTAGAAAAACTGGGTAATCGCTTCAGTCGCGCCTGCATGGTATTTATTGAGCAAGTTTTGGATATCGGCCTCAAAGCTTTTGGCTTGCGGGTGCATTTCTGGATAAGCAGCGACTTTGATACGAAAATAATCACCGCTATGCTCGCGTATGTATTTAACTAAATCGACAGCAAACGGCAGCTCGCCAAGACCCACCATACCTGATGGTAAATCACCGCGCAGCGCCACCAAGCGATTAATACCTAACGATTTATAATAATCCAATAACTCGCCAATTTTGGCTTTATCATCGCCAATACAGGATAAATGCGGGGTAATGGGCGTGTTACTTTTTTCACTCAGTGCCTTAACAATACCTAAGGTGCGCTCACGGGTTGACCCACCTGCGCCATACGTGACGCTAAAATATTGAGGTTTTAAAGCATTTAATTCATCAAAGGTTGCCAATAATTTGGTTTGACCGTCATCGGTCTTGGTGGGAAAAAACTCAAAAGAAAACGGCGTTGTCATGGCGGTCATAAAAGTATCCAAAATGCTAAAAAAATAGCACCATTATAACGGGTATAACAGTAAAAAAATTGAATTTTTTGGCATAAATATTGAGTTAAACGGCATAAAAAAAGTCATGCACATTGGCATGACTTTGATTGAACCTTTAACAAATAGTATTTTTAGCTATTAGTATTTATAGCTATCAGGTTTGAATGGACCTTCAACTGGCACACCGATATAATCGGCTTGTTGCTGCGTCAATTTAGTCAGTACCCCGTTAAAGCCTGCAACCATCGCTGCTGCCACTTCTTCATCGAGTTTTTTTGGCAATACTTTGACATATAAATTGTCCGCTTTCTTATCCGCAGGCAAATCAGCAAATTTTTCTTTAAATAAATGCATTTGTGCCAATACTTGGTTGGCAAAAGAACCATCCATAATACGTGATGGATGACCTGTGGCATTACCCAAATTGACCAAACGACCTTCCGACAATAAAAGCAAGTAATCGTTTTCATCTTCTGATCGATAGACTTGGTGTACTTGAGGCTTCACTTCCACCCATTTCCAGTTGTCACGCATAAACTGGGTATCAATCTCAGTATCAAAGTGACCAATATTACAAACCACTGCGGTGGCTTTTAAGGCTTTTAACATATCGCTATTACAGACATGGTAGTTACCAGTGGTAGTGACCACCAAGTCAGTATCTTGCATGAGGGTATTGTTGACACCTTTGGCAGGGTCACCTTCCACAAATGGCGAGACCAATTCATAGCCATCCATACAAGCTTGCATACCACAAATCGGATCGGCTTCCGTCACTCGTACTACCATACCTTCTTGCCGTAGGCTTTGCGCAGAACCTTTACCCACATCGCCATAACCGATAACAAGCGCACGACGACCCGCTAAAAGCATATCGGTACCACGTTTGATAGCATCGTTTAGGCTATGACGACAGCCATATTTGTTGTCATTTTTTGATTTGGTCACTGCGTCATTGACATTAATGGCGGGTACTTTTAACGTGCCTGCATTAAGCATTTCAATTAGACGATGTACCCCTGTTGTTGTTTCTTCTGAGATACCGTGAATGTTATCGAGCATTTGCGGGTAGTCGTTATGAATCAGCGCCGTCAAGTCACCGCCATCATCTAAAATAATATTGGCATCCCACAGCTTGCCCGTGGCTTCACCGCCTTCAAAAATCTGCTGGCGAAGACACCATTCGTATTCTTCCTCAGTTTCGCCTTTCCAAGCAAATACAGGAATACCGGCTGCTGCGATGGCGGCAGCGGCATGGTCTTGGGTTGAGAAAATATTACAAGAAGTCCAGCGTACTTCAGCACCCAGTGCCACGAGCGTTTCAATCAATACCGCTGTTTGAATGGTCATGTGGATACAGCCCACAATCTTGGCACCTTTTAAAGGCTGCTCGGCTTGGTAGCGTTGGCGTAAGCCCATCAAAGCAGGCATTTCAGTTTCAGCCAGTTTGATTTCTTTGCGACCGTAGTCAGCAAGGCTAATATCGGCAACTTTATAATCAGAAAAATTTGAATCGGTAGAATTGATAGACAGGGACACTGCGTCCACTCCTTAATAACCAGTAAAAAAAGTTAAAGTAAAAACGCAGATGCCGTTATTTATTTTGGATTTATTTTGGTTAAAATACAAAAAACGAGCCTAGCAAAGACAAGCCAATATAAATTAAGCGAACCTTAAGCTGCAGCATCTCTCGATAGGCGTATTGTAAAAAAAATTAACATAAAAGTCATTCTCTTAATTGCAACATCAACTTAAGTCTTTTAAAAAAGCAACATTTTTGATAAAATATTACACTTCATCCTATGTAATTACATAAACATATAGAAAAGTTATACAAAATTAAAAGACATTGCTGAAAAATTACGTTTTAATATACCTAAGAGAAACGTAACAAAATATGTCAACTAATTTACTTTTTCTTTATATGTCATTCATCGCTTAAAAGTCGTTTAGATTTTTAAGAGAAATGGTAAATTTACCTTATCCTGTCCTTAGGAGATTTATATGAAAGTTTTAAAATTAGCTGCTATTCCTGCTGCTTTAATTGCAACTTCTGCTTTTGCTGAAACTGTAGTGGTTGATCAACAAGTTGTTGCACAGCCTGTTGCCGTATCTACTACCACCTATGACCCAAACGCAGGTGTGGTACAAAATACGACAACTCAATTGGTTTCTGGTACTAGAACATTTTTTGATACCGTAACACATCCTGCCGCTATCAGTGCCGAAGTAGGTACTTTAGGTTATGGTGCCAATATTGGTTGGGCGCTAAACGATAAAACTGAACTTGTAGCTGGTTGGGCTGGCGGTGATATTGGCGATTTAAAAGACACCATCGAAATTGAAGATGTTGAATATGACTTAGAAACAGATTCAAGCAATCCGTATATTGGTGTGAATTTACGTCCAGCTGGAAATTGGTTTACTGTGGGTGTTGGTACCATTTTTGGTGACAATGAAATCACTTTGAAAAAACAAGCAACTGAAACCAAACAAGTTAAAATCAATGGTAACTCTTACTATGGTAACATTGAAGCGTCAGCTGAAAACAAAAACACCATGAACCCATACTTAACTATTGGTTTCCGTCCTAATATCACTAATAACTTTGGTGTATTTGGTGAAATCGGTGCAGCTTATACTGGTGGCTTAAAAGTGACTGATGCTAAAACGCGAGTTCTAGATGCCAATGGTGATGAAATTACAAAATTTGACAATGATCGTTTAAAATCTGACTTACAACAAGATTTGGATGATTCAAATTATTCAGATTGGTACCCAATCGCTAAAATCGGTGCAACTTACCGTTTCTAATTTGTTAGCGTAAGCTTTAGAAAAACGACACTTTTGGTGTCGTTTTTTTTTGCTGAATGATTGCCAAAAGTTTGCTTTATTGATACTATCCGCTATCAATTTTTGAGGCGAGATTTGTTGATGTATAACAAAGATTTAGCTTGCTTGGCGCAAGCAAGTGTGATGGATAGCATTCATTGTAGTGTCAATCTTATCAGTTCACCCATGTGGGATTGGTTGGTGTGGATTTTGATTTGTATTGGTGTGTTTTTTACCGTCATGACAGGGTTTGTTCAATTTCGTTTATTTGGACACAGTGTCAAGAATTTGCTGGCTAGTCGAAGCACCGAACATCACGAGCATAGTGAGAGTATCTCATCGTTTCAAGCGTTTATGACAGGACTGGCGAGTCGTGTCGGCACAGGGAATATCGCAGGGGTTGCTATTGCCGTGAGTGTTGGCGGACCAGGTGCGGTATTTTGGATGTGGTTTATTGCCTTGATTGGGATGGCATCGGCGTTTGCTGAGTCGTCACTGGCACAATTATTTAAGGTGCGAGATGCCAATGGGCATTTTCGGGGTGGGCCTGCTTATTATATCCGTCAGGGTTTAGGGCAAGGTTGGCTAGGTGTGGCATTTGCAGTGAGTCTGATTTTGTGTTTTGGCTTGGTATATAATGCCATTCAAGCCAACACCATCGCCCAAGCGGTACAATCAGCGGTCGGTTGTACGGGCGATAATACCTGTGCCGCATGGGGAACGGGTAAACATGTGGTAGCGATATTGTTGGTTATTATTTCTGCACCGATTATTTTTGGTGGGATAAAACGCGTTGCCACCATTTCAGAAATGCTAGTACCTGTGATGGCAGGGGTATATCTGCTGATGGCGTTGTATATTATTGTGACCAATATCACCATGATTCCGCAGGTATTTAATTTGATTTTGGCCGATGCCTTTACTTTTAATGCGGCAGCGGGTGGGGCGTTAGGCGGTTTGGTATCGCAGTCGATGATGCTTGGGATTAAGCGGGGTTTGTATTCTAACGAAGCAGGTCAAGGCTCTGCCCCCAATGCCGCTGCTGCTGCGGATGTACCTCACCCCGCCACACAAGGACTGATTCAAAGTTTGGGCGTTTTTGTGGATACCATTATTGTCTGTTCTTGCACTGCGTTTATTATTTTATTATCAAAATTACCCACCGCTGATTTGACAGGGATTCAATTGACCCAAGCCGCTTTAGAAAGTCATGTGGGTTCATGGGCACAAATTTTCCTAGCGGTAGTGCTGTTCATGTTCGCTTTTTCGAGTATTATTGGCAACTACGCCTATGCCGAAACCAATGTGCAATATCTTAAAAATCATCCAATGATTTTAAATATATTTCGTATTTTAGTGCTTGCCTTTGTGTATTTTGGTTCTGTGGCTGAAGTGCCTATGGTGTGGGATATGGGTGATTTGATGATGGCGATTATGGCGTACATTAATCTTGTCAGTATCGTCCTGTTGTCAAAATATGTGTTTATTTTGGCAAAAGATTATTCCGCTCAAATCAAATCAGGTGTTAAGCATCCTGTTTTTAACATCAATAAATACCCCGCCATGAAAGCCAAAATCACATCGGGGATTTGGGAAAAATAACGATTAGACAATAAAAAAGCCGTTGGTTATCAATGGCTTTTTTATTGTTTGGCTGGGTATCATAAGCGATACCAACAAATAGTGCGTTTTTTTATAGTTTTTAGCACATGGTTTAACACCCAATCAGATGATTGACTTTTCAAACACTTGCCGTAATTCAAAACTGGTATGCACTTGTGCAATACCTTCAATACGGTTTAGACGATGCAATAAAAATTCTTCATAATGCGCCATATCTTTGACCAAAGCTTTGATAAGATAGTCTTCGCTGCGCCCTGTCACAATACTACAGCTTACCACTTCAGGGAATTCTCGTAGTTTTTTTTCAAAATTGCTAAAGCGTTCTGCTGTATGTTTATCCATGCTAATGGCAATATAGACTGACAGTTGATAACCTAATTTTATAGGGTCGGTGGTGACACTATAACCCGTGATAACACCTGAATCCTCTAATTGTTTGACTCTGCGCGCACAGGGAGTAGGGCTTAAGTTTACGCTTTCTGCCAATTCAAGATTGCTTATGCGTGCATTTTCTCGTAATAGCGCTAATATTTGTCTGTCTATTTTATCTAATGAAGCCATGTTGAATTCTCAATATTAGTGATTTTAACTACACAATATAATTTTATTAGCCACAAATATCAAATGCTATGTATTTTATAGCAAAATTTGGTTACTTCAACTACAAAAAAATGGGTATAATTTCATCATAAAATTTTAAGCAAAATTAAATTTGGAGAATTAGCATGACAATACAACCCAAGAATACGGCGTTTAATCATAAAAAATACCAACCCTTTGCGTTTGCACCAAAGATGACCCAGCGTACTTGGCCCGATAAAACTATCACCAAAGCGCCCATATGGACGTCGGTGGATTTGCGAGATGGTAACCAAGCCTTGATTGAGCCGATGAGCATTGAACAAAAAATGCGCTTCTTTGACTTGTTGGTGCAAGTGGGTTTTAAAGAAATTGAGATTGGTTTTCCCTCAGCAGCGCAGGTCGAGTATGACTTTACCCGCAAATTAATCGAAGGCGGACACGTACCCGACGATGTGACCTTGCAAGTATTGGTGCAGGCACGCGAACATTTGATTCGCCGTACCTTTGAGTCGTTGAAGGGTGCCAAACGTGCCATTGTCCACGTGTATAACTCAACCTCAAAAGTGCAGCGCGAAAAAGTGTATCAAAAAGATTATGATGACATCATTGCGATTGCGGTTGAAGGCGCGACATTGTTGCGTGATTTGGCGAAAGAATACCCTGAAACCGAATGGATTTTTGAATATTCTCCTGAAAGTTTCTCACAAACCGAGGTCGATTTTTCGGTCAAAATCTGTGATGAGGTGTGTAAAGTTTGGCGCCCTGACTTAGGTCAGAAGGTAATCTTTAACTTGCCATCAACAGTAGAGAGCTCAACGCCTAATATTTATGCGGATCAGATTGAATATTTTTGCCAAAACTTACCCATGCGTGAGCATGTGATTGTGAGCCTTCACACCCACAATGACCGTGGCTGTGCCGTGGCTGCCAGTGAGTTGGGTTTGATGGCAGGGGCTGACCGGATTGAAGGCACGCTTTTTGGCAATGGCGAGCGCACAGGCAACATGGACATCATGGTTATGGCGATGAATATGTATAGCCAAGGCGTAGACCCACAGCTTGATTTTAGTAACATGAGCGAAATCGCCCAAGTGGTAAGTGAGTGCAATCAGTTACCGATTCATCCACGCCATCCTTATGTGGGCGAGTTGGTATTTACCGCTTTTAGTGGCTCGCACCAAGATGCCATTAAAAAATCGCTAGATTATAACGAGAAAAATGCCGAAGCTACCCAAGGCTTATGGGATGTGGCATACTTGCCGATTGACCCTGCTCATATCGGACGCGGCTATCAGGATGTTGTACGTATCAATAGCCAGTCAGGGAAAGGCGGTGTTGCTTATATCTTGCAACGTGACTTTGGCTTTCATTTGCCGCGCTGGACGCAAATTGACTTTAGCCGTGTCATTCAGCAAGAAGCCGAAAGCCGTCAGACAGAATTGACATCAGATGATGTTATTAGCGTGTTTGAAGACACCTATTTGAACCAATCTACTTTGGCGTTGCAAGATTATGAAATCAAAAACACCGCTGGCTCAGTGAGCTTTTCAGGCTCTGTACGCATGGGAGATGACATCATAGACGTTGTTGGTAATGGCAATGGTCCGTTGTCTGCCTTTATCAATGCCATCTCTGCCAAATTGAACAAAAATATTCACGTTATCAACTATGCAGAGCATGCATTAACGGTTGAAAGTCAAAGCCCGCTCACCCAAAATAACAGTGATGCCAATGCCGTTGCTTACTTACAGTTGAATATTGAAGGTGAGATTTATTCAGGTATCGGCACTTGCTCAAGCACCGTATCAGCGATGTTAAAAGCCGCATTGTCTGCATTGGCACAAGCGCAGATTGCAGATACTGAGCATCATTAATTAGCTTTTATAAAGCGCAAATTTATCAGTAGCTTTTATCACCAAAAGAGCAATTGCCCTAGTTGCTCTTTTTTTATGGGCTAACATGTGAAATGCCTAGATTAATGGTAAACAGGGCTGATGACAAAAGGCGCTGGTAGCAAAAGTGGTTTAATTCCAGACAAACCATTTTATGGTATGATAGAGGCACTTTAAATTTTACAGTAATAATAGAGTTGTATGATGCATTGCGATATTTATAAATTTAGCAAAAAAGATGACCTGTATGTGTACATTGCTCGTCCAAATTATCCCAATGACACGGACGAGATTCGTGATTGGCTATCGGTGTTGCCCAAGGATTTTCGCCAAGCGATTGGACGCGAAACCTTTGTGATGCATTTGGATTTGGCAAATACGCCAAAGCTTGCACGGGTCAATAAAGCAGAAGTGTTAGAAAAATTACAAAGTCAGGGGTATTTTGTGCAAATGCCGCCTGAAGACGTACTGTTACGCCAAGCAAAATTGAATATGGCAGAAGCGCAGCAGAGCAAGTGGCAATAGCAAAACTTTAACCAAATGAGTTGAATCATGCTAAAATAAGCTATCTATTTTTGGCAAGGCAAAATTATGTTTGCATTTTTATCACTCGACCAAATCGGCAATGTGCTAGGCGAAATCATCATTTGGTGGGCGCAGTTGGTTCAAGGTGTGCCGCCAGATAAATTACCCCTATATGCCTATGTGGGGTTTTCCATTATCGTATTACTGCTTTGGATTTTAGTGGTACGGATTTTGCCAAAAACGCTTGCAGGTTTGAGTTGGATTATTCTATTTGCGATTTTGCTCACGCCCACCACTTCCCTTGGCACCCCGCCTGACATCGCACCAGCGAGTATTTCAGTGGTTTATGGGATTTTACTCAAAGATCCAGCAATTATCTTTAATGGGTTGCTACCAATTATGGTTGTGATTACAGTGGGCTGTATTTTGGGTTTTATTTGGCAAATTATTCGAATGGGTATCGATAAAACCAACAAAAAACATGCGTTAAATAACGCCAATATCAGCCAGCCTAGCCGCTAATTTATGATGGTGATAAGCCAACAAGCTGTTACGGCTTAACTTTTTATAGCTTAATCTTTTACAGCTTAACCTTTTACTTATAGCTTAACTTTCCCTAAAACTTATGATAGTCTGAAACTCATTTTTGACGATTATCATAGGTTTTTTTATGTCTGACCATCAGCCAAATGCTGCCATCCAAAATAGCGTCACCCAAAGCAGTTTTGCAAGCACCGATAGTTATATCGCCACTGACAGCCTAAAGCTTGCCGTCAATGCTGCGATTCGATTGCAAAAACCGTTACTCATCAAAGGGGAACCTGGCACGGGTAAAACGCTACTGGCTGAAGAAGTGGCAAAAAGTTTAGGTATGCCACTGTTAACTTGGCACATCAAATCTACCACCAAAGCCGAACAGGGCTTGTATGAGTACGATGCGGTATCACGCCTGCGCGATAGCCAACTGGGCGATGACCGCGTGTATGATATTGCCAACTATATCAAGGCAGGCAAGCTATGGCAAGCATTTACCAGTCCTGAGCGTGTGGTACTGCTCATTGATGAGATTGATAAAGCGGATATTGAGTTCCCCAACGACTTGCTGCATGAGCTCGATAAGATGTCGTTTTATGTGTATGAAACGGGTGAGACCATTACCGCCGACCATCGTCCCGTCGTTATTATCACGTCAAACAACGAAAAAGAACTGCCTGATGCCTTCTTGCGTCGTTGCTTTTTTCATTATATTGATTTTCCTGACCAAGCAACCATGCGTGAAATTGTGGATGTGCATTTCCCCAATCTACAAGCAGACTTGGTGGATGAAGCGCTCAAGGTGTTCTACGGTCTGCGAGAAGTCAAAGGCTTAAAAAAACCGCCATCCACCTCTGAATTGGTAGATTGGATTAGTTTGCTCATGGCCGATGATTTGCAAGCGGGCAGTCAAAATGCGATTGAGCGTTTGAAAAATCCAAGCGATAACTTACCGCCCATGGCGGGAGCGTTGCTCAAAAATGAAAATGACTTGAGTTTACTTGAACGTATAGGCTTTATGCTGCGTCGTAGTCGATAGGGGATTGGTGTGTTTATCAATCTTTTTTACACCTTACGCACTTATGGCGTGCCAGTTTCCACCCGGGAATTGCTAGATCTTTATGCTTTGCTAGAAACAGGCATTGTGTTTGCCGACCGTGAACAATTCTACGAGCTGATTCGCCTATGTATGGTCAAAGACGAAAAATACTTTGATAAATTTGACCGTGCCATGGCGGATTATTTTGAAGGTATTGATACACTCGACATTGACGAGCTGATGGCAAAATTGGGCAATATCCCCAAAGAATGGCTGGAACTTAAACTTGACCCCAACAATCTCAGCGAAGAAGAGCGGCGCCTACTCAAAAAATATGGTTCGCTTGAAGCACTCATGAAAGCCCTAGAGGAACGCCTAAAAGAACAAAAAGAGCGACACCAAGGCGGTAACAAATGGGTTGGTACAGGCGGCTCATCGCCTTTTGGTGCGTATGGCGACCATCCTGAAGGTATCCGCGTGGGTGGTGAAAGCCGAAAACGCTCAGCGGTCAAGGTGTGGGAGCAGCGCAAATACCGCGATTTGGACACCGATAACCAGTTAGAAACCCGCTCCATGCAGATGGCACTGCGAAAACTGCGTAAATTCGCCCGTGATGGGGCGGCTGATGAGCTAGATATTGGCTCAACCATCAAGAAAACCGCGCAAAAAGGGATGCTCGATGTGCAGCTGCGTCCCGAACGCCGTAATCGTGTCAAAGTGCTCATGCTATTTGATATC
This sequence comes from Moraxella sp. CTOTU48841, assembly GCF_032061225.1. Classification (NCBI taxonomy): domain Bacteria; kingdom Pseudomonadati; phylum Pseudomonadota; class Gammaproteobacteria; order Moraxellales; family Moraxellaceae; genus Moraxella; species Moraxella sp. CTOTU48841. Next base: position 366,150 of record NZ_DAMBFQ010000001.1, on the reverse strand, counting down.
GGTGGTAGCATGGATAGCTATATCGAAGCGTGTGAGCGCTTATTTGCCGCCGCTAAAAACGAATTTAAGACGCTTGAATTTTTTTATTTTCATAACTGTGTGTATGAATATGTTTGGACAGAAAATGCCCGCCGTAACGCCAGTGCCGTGCCCACATTGGATGTGCTACACAAATACGGCAGTGATTATCGGGTGATTTTTGTGGGGGATGCAGCAATGTCGCCTTATGAGTTGTTATCTGTCGGCGGCAGCGTTGAGTATATGAGCCAAGATACGGGACAGGCGTGGCTAAAACGTATCACTAACCATTTTGATAAAGTCGCATGGCTCAACCCTGAGACACCAAGCTTCTGGCAATACACCCAGACCATCGGCTTAATCAAAGATATCATGCAAGGTCATATGTACCCGATGACCTTGCATGGTATTGAAGATATGACCAAGTATTTAGCGCGGTAGTATTGTTAAAGCTATTAAAAAAGCATGAATCAATTTCATGCTTTTTTTGTGCTGATAGGCAGCTAGTTTACCTAAAATCTGCTAGTAACCTAGAAGCTGCTAGTTAGCTAAACATTAGTTTGGACCGGCTACACGCTCAATAACGACGTTGCCTGTACCCGTGCTTGCTAAGCCAATTTGTTTGGCGGCGGCATACGATAAATCTAAGACGCGATGGCTTGAGAATGGACCGCGGTCATTGACTTTTACCACAACGCTTTTGCCGTTTGATTTGTTGGTCACTTTGATATAACAGTTCATTGGCAATGAGCGATGGGCAGCCGTCAACGAATTGGAATCAAAAGTATCGCCGCTAGCAGTTTTACGACCTTGAAATTGACGACCATACCAAGAGGCGACACCCGTTTGGCTAAAACGATTGACCGTATTAGATGCAACGGCAGAAAGACGCTCTAACACGTCTGCATCTTTGCTAGCTTGTGAAGTGTCTTGGCTGATAAGTTGGCTTTCTAAGGCAAGGTTGCGAGGTTGACGCGCGGATTTGACTAAGTCTGATGCATTGTTGTGCTGGCGGGTTAACTCATTAAGTACGTGATCTAAATTGCTCGTGGCTGCTTGGGTAGTTGAGCTAAGCGCCGTTACGCCACAAAAGCAAAGTAACGTCGCTACGTTAGCTAAATTCGATTGACGTTTTGACATAATGTCCTCTGAACAATCGCTCTTTACGATGAGCGCCTAATGTTTGGGAGCCAATAAGCCTTTATATGTCATTCATACAAATTGCTTATAAGTCACCACGAAAATTTATTAGATTTAACAATTAGGTTACAAATTTTACTTTGTTTCGGTATGTAATTGTTCAATCTTGATGACCCACAATAAGCAATTACGCGGTTAAAATCACGATTTATTTAGATAAAAGGTATAAAAAAACAGATAAACGGTAAAACTATTAAGTTTTACCATCATAATTATTTAAAAATACTCATAAAAAAGATATCTTTTATGCTAACCATTCTACGTTTTTTACATTTAAAAATACCCAGTTACATAAAGAATTGTTTATAAATAGCCTATTTACAAACGAAAAATTTTTGAAAATAGTCTAAGAGTTATTTAACATTATGCGAGGCAATTGACATTACTAAACCAAATCCTGCCATCAAAGTAATTAACGCGGTACCGCCGTAGCTGATAAATGGTAGAGGAACGCCGACAACTGGCAAAATACCTGCCACCATGCCTGCATTCACAAACACATAGACAAAAAATGACATGGCAATCGCGCCAGAAAGTAATTTGCTATAGACAGCAGTATTGGAGTAAGCGATAAATAAGGCACGGCATAGAATACAAAAATACAGGAACATCAGTAAACTGACACCGATTAAGCCAAACTCCTCAGAAAAAGCCGCAATGATAAAATCGGTGTGACCTTCTGGTAAAAAGTGTAGATGAGATTGTGTGCCTTGCAAGTAGCCTTTACCTGTGAGTCCCCCTGAGCCAATCGCGGTTTTTGATTGCATGATATTCCATCCAGCCCCCAAGGCATCGCTTTCAGGGTCTAGCAAAGTTAGGACGCGTTTGCGCTGGTAGTCGTGTAGCAGGTATTCCCAAGCCACAAAAACAAAAGGAATAAACAGCGCCACCGCAGAGCCAATCATCCACCAAGGTAAACCCGATAAAAACAGCACAAATAAGCCACTAGACGCCACCAATAAAGAGGTACCCAAGTCGGGCTGCTCAGCAATTAGCAGCACGGGAATACCAATCGCCACCAGCGTGATAAGCACTGTCGATAAACTTGGCGGCAAGTCGCGTTTGGATAAAAACCAAGCAGTGAGCATCGGCATACCAAGCTTCATAAACTCTGACGGCTGCACACTACCAAATCCAGGAATATCAATCCAGCGCTGCGCACCCAGAC